>DAOVNE010000251.1 GCA_030630395.1 Candidatus Eiseniibacteriota bacterium | reverse complement strand
GTTTGCGAGCCCACCCGTCGTGGCCGTCGATGCGCCACGAAGCGCGACAGTCATCCCCTGAACAGTACCCGCGACGCCAACGCCTGCGATGACGGCGAGAGACCAGCGCAGGAATGGTGACATGTCGCCAATGACCGCCGCAGTGATGACTGTCCCGGCAACGATGGCCGCCGGTGTGGCAATGGAGTCCATCAGATTATCGAACCAGGGAATGTAGTACGCCAGTATCTCGATGACCGTGGCAAGCGCTAGCGCGGTGAGCGCGTAGTAGGTGCCGATCCACTCGAAGCCGTGCGCCAACTCGAGATGCCCGCTCAACGATGCGATGCTGATGATCAGAAACGGCACGAAGACCCGAAAGCCGCACGCCGCGGCCAGGCCGATGCCGACCAGGATAGTGAGAGTGAGTTCCACGTCGCCAACCTCCCCTAGCATACCTGCAAAGAGACGGCCGCTTCCCGATGACTAGTGCGGGCGGATCTCGCGGCCCGAAGGCTCAAACCGCCCTCCGGACACGGGCGTATTCGTGACGATCTCGTCGAACGCGTAGGTGACGCTCCCGCCTTTGCGCCCGGCGATGACACGGTGTGGGAACAGAACGCCGTCCACCTCCTCGTATCCTTCAATGTACCAGTGATATCCGATGCCCGCAAGGAGCGCGTCTTCAATGCCGAAATAGAGGGTGTAGTACTCCTTGGCTCTGTCCGTCTCGACAACGTACACACGCTGCTCGCTGATCATCGCTGTGTCCGTTACGGTGAGATCGTGGAAGTACTCCCGGATGCGAAGCGGACCCTGCGGATCACAGATGAACGCGATCTTGGAGCGCTTCGCCCCGTCGTTCATCACGACCTCTCCACCCTGGAGCTTCCAGCCAACTGCCCCGTTGAACCCCTCCGCGGAGTCGCCATCCGGCCTGTGTTCAACGAGTGCCCACTGCCCGCTCAATAGACCGTAGGCCTCGAATCGGGTGATGCGTATCGGGCCGGTGTATGGCCGATCGTCGACGATGCGCCCGGTGGAGACCCGGGCATGGATGCGTTCGAGGGCATCCCGGCCACCGAGGGCCTCGTAGTATCGCTCAAGTATCTCGTCAACAGAAGGAAGTCCGCCACCTGCCTGAACCGGAGAAGCGGCCGTGCCGGCCACCTGTCCTGCTGCAAGCACTAGCACGGCGGTCAGCACGATCATGCTGGTCGCTCTCACACTGCCTCCTTTGTGGGACGGATGCACGCACCAGGGGGATTCAGCCGTCAGACGTCCGGCGCCCTCGCTCTCTTCGCAACAAGAAAGAAGAGCCGCCACCCGTCAACGCGGGCGGCGGCTCTCTCTCAACACTGCGAACTCCTGCCTGTGGTGAGCTCTGTTACCTCAGGATCACTACCTTCGCTGCGAGCCGCGCTGTGCCGGCAGAAGATGCCGTTTCCGCGCGGACGAAGTAGACGCCCGAAGGAAGTCGACGATCTGCAGGGAACTCGAGCACGGTCTCTCCGCCTGGTACGACGCGGTCCGCGAGCACTGCAACCTCACGACCCGCGATGTTGTATGCGACTGCACGGACGTACGACTGCTCGGGGAGGTTCAGATGAAGGGCCGGAGCGCCGGAAGCCGTTCTCGTGGCGACAAGTGAAAGACTCGTTGACCCAACGTTCGCGCGCTCGCCGCCGACGCCATCAGCATCAAGCACGATCGGCACGATCGTCTCGGGTTCCGCGCTCACAAGGAAACGCGCGCGCTTGAATGCACGGTTCAGATTCGATACAGCGTGCCAGATGGTCTTGCCGGTCAGGCCGAAGGTCTCCCCTCCCCCCAGCGACGTGTTCGCAAAAGCCAGCACGTCTCCGACGGTCGGATCGATTCCCATACTGTCCTCGAATGCGGACATGAGCTCCGCCGGCATGCGCACTGTCATGGTGTCACAATCGGCGCACAGGGAATCATCCGCCGTGCCGTAGAGCCCGTCCTCACCGGGCAGGGCCTCAACCGTCAACATGACAGGTGTTACGTCGAGATCAAAGAGATCAGGATCAAGGCGGCAGTTCAGGGAGAGCGCCATCGTCTCACCCAGGAGGGCGTTCTTGAACTTGCCCTTGTTGTTCACTGGAAAGCCAGCGGGCAATACGCAGTCGGTGTCGACCACGGCATCGACGAAGTCGCCGGTGAGCGCCCACGGGCGACCGCCCCCCGGAAGACCATCGAGGATGCACATCTCCCCACCGTCCGCGAACGCGACTGAGCGACCGAGTATGCCGATCACGATCGGGTCACCAACCGGAATGAGGCTGTCGATGATCGTCGGGATCGGAACGCCATTGAAAGACCTGTGTGGATTGCCCCACACCGCGTCATCGAGGGTCGTGTAACACTCCTGCGCAGGAAGCGCTGTGGGAACTAGTACGACAAGCGCGACGAACACCACCAGGATGGAACGTTTGAAACGCATGCGTGGTACTCCTCCTTCCCCCAATCCAGCCCGGACCCCATGCAACACAGATGATACAATATAGCACGGACTGTGCCCATCGGCAGTCAATTACCGTGACACCTGCCCCTTGCCTCTGTCAGTTCCACGACTCTGGCGTGCCGTGCGGCGGCCACCATTCGGTGCTTGCTTTGTGCATCATATTGTGGAATAATGTGCGCGCTGACCATTGGTGGGGGGTAGCGGAGCGGGGCTTACCAGACTCATCAGACTCAGATGCGCAGGTACCAGGCGGAGGTGCGGGAGCCTGTCAGGCGTGGAGGAGTCCCCTCTTTGCATCGCGTCGCGCATCCCCTGAAGCGTAGGACAAATCGTGCCGCCAGGCACGAAGGGGAGGCTACAATGCGTGCACTGCTCGCTGCAGTCCTAGTTCTCGCGCTCCTGGTTCCCGCGATGGCAGATATGAACAACGAGAGCATCTTGCTCTCTCCGGGACCCGATTACGCGCAGCATGACCCAGCCGTAACGTGGGGGGGCGCTCGTGACGTCCTCTTTGACAATGGCCCCATCATGAACTTCTCACCCGACCAGTCGATGCTCCAGGACACTACCCTTGGCTTCAGCACGTATGGGTATGGACATCAGTTCGAGTACACGAACTGGCTCTCCGATGACTTCACGGTCCCCGTGGGCGACTCGTGGGATATCACGTCGATCACGTTCTTCGCATACCAGACCGGAAGCACACTGGCATCGACGTTCACAGCCTACCACGTCATGATCTTTGATGGCCCGCCATTCGAGCCGTCGTCGACCAAGATCTTCGGCGACATGACGACCGACGTGCTCCAGTCGACCACCTGGTCGGGCGTGTACAGGACTCTCGAGTCGGCCCCCGGCGCCACGAACCGTCCGATCATGGCCAACATCTGCAATGTGCTGATCACGCTCGGTCCGGGCAACTACTACATCGTCTGGCAGG
>DAOVNE010000039.1 GCA_030630395.1 Candidatus Eiseniibacteriota bacterium | reverse complement strand
GGGTCATGAGGAAGTCCTCATCGTTGCCGAGTCACCGATCGGGTTCAGGCGTTGGATGATCGAGTACAACCTCGAGAAGCGGTTTGAGATCCCGCACGAACTGGGTGGTCCGCCCTCCTACGCGCTCACGAAGGAGATCTTCGAGAAGGCGCGTGGCACACTTGTGATCGGCAGACGCCCCGTTCCGGATGCTCTTCTGGCAAAGGCGATGGAAGCGATCCTTCCGCCTTCCGATCCACCGACGCCGCCCGAGGATCTTCTCGCGGCGACTCGCTCCATGTACGATCCGACCGGCACGGCTCTCATACTCCAGCGCTGGATGCAGCAAGGGAAGGCGGGGAAATGAGAGACGTCTACGCAATCGGAATCGGCATCACCTCGTTCACGCGTCTCGAGTTCCCACTCTCCGAGATCGCCGCGTATCCGGTGATGATGGCGCTCAAGGACGCCGGTATCAGAAAGGTGGATCACCTCTACGTCGCGAACATGGGAAGCGGTCGGGTGAACCACCAGACCGGGCTTGCGAGTGCCGTTGTCGACACCCTGAGCCTGACACCCGCCGGAGCGGAGGTCATCGAGAACGGTCCGGCCTCAGGCGGGTCCGCGGTCAAGCAGGGGTTTCTGGCGGTCGCGTCGGGCATGCACGATGTCGTGGCGGTGACGGGCGCTGAGAGGATGCGCGAGGTCAACAACCTCGAGGTCACCGAGTTCGTGGCGACGCTCACGCACCCACTGGCCGAGTACATCTACGGTGTGACCCTCCCATCGCTGGCCGGTATGTTCACGAGGGCCTACATGGACAAGTACGGTGTCACGTCGCGTCATCTGGCGATGGTCGCGGTCAAGAATCAGAACAACGCCCTTCTGAACGAGTTTGCGCACATCCAGCAGGCGATCACGGTCGAGGGCATCCTCGATTCACCGGAGGCGTTGACGAACAACCCGTATGTTGCAGATCCACTCAGGTTCTTCGACTGCTGTCCCGTCTCGGACGGAGGTGCAAGTGTGATCCTCGCCACGCGCGAGGTCGCAGAGAAGACGGGCAGGCCTCTCGTCAGACTGGCTGGGATTGGGCAGGCGACCGACACGCACTGCGTGCACGAGCGCGATGAGCCTACGGATCTTCTTGCGGTCAGACGCGCCGCCGCCCAGTCGTTCAAGATGGCAGGCGTGTCCCCGTCGGACGTCGGAGTGGCCGAACTCCACGACGCCTTCACGATCCTCGAGATCGTTGAGAGCGAGGAGGTCGGTTTCTTCAAGAAGGGTGAAGGGCATCTGGCCCTGGAGCGCGGTGAGACCCAGATCGGAGGGAAGATCCCGATCAACCCGTCCGGAGGGCTCAAGGGGCGTGGTCACCCGGTCGGGGCCACCGGTGTTGCGCAGGTCTACGAGATCGTGCATCAGCTTCGTGGTGAGGCGGGAAAGCGACAGGTCGCCGACCCGAGAATCGGGTTCACGTGCAACTTCGGAGGCTTCGGAAACAACGTCGTGTGCCTCACGTTCGCGAGGGAGAACTGACAATGAAACGAGAAATCTACGCCTACCGGTGCAGAAAGTGCGGGCATCTTCACTACCCGTACCGCATGGTCTGCGCGAAGTGCGGCGAGAACGAGCACAACGAGTTCGATCCGGAGCCGCTCCCGACGACGGGCACGCTTGTCACGTTCACCGAACTCTACGCGCTTCCGGGGGACTTCGAGGTGCCGACGCTCGGGCTCGGCATCGTCGAACTCGAGAATGGGATCAGGATCACTGGGCAGCTCCAGATAGACGAACCGGCGGGTGGGATGAAGGTGATAGGGGAGGTCGAGGTCGTCAGGAGCGAGGAGTACGAGAAGTACTACGGGATGATATTCCGCGAGGCGTAGCGGTCGGTGACTTGAGCAACGTGCTACCCTGGGCGCCGCGCGTGTGCTTGAACGATTCGCCGCAGTTCGAAGGGATTGGTCATGGTCGTGCCGCGTGAGATGATCGAGATCGTGAGCTTCGGTGACCTCGTGGAGAACGGGTCCTACCACGTTCACTCGCGCTTCACGCGCGTGGTCAACATGACGGGCAACGGCAGATTCGTCTCGCTCGTCACTCCGGATATCGACGCGGGACCCCTGAATGTCGTCGTGCGCGGGCTCGATCTGTCCCGTGTGGGGAGTCTGACGATAGCGATGGGCGGGGCGGCGTCCGACGACGGAGCGGCCGCCCGGGCCATAATCCTCGACGGTCGACGCATTCCCCTCGAGGGCGCCCATGTCTACAAGTCAGCTCTCGATTTCCAGCCGCACACACTCCCGCTTTTCAGAAAGAACCTGCGCACTCTCGGGGTCCTCCTCGCTGAGCTTGGTCCTGAGAAGAGCCTGGCGTTTCTGCTTGAACGCGAGAGGCTTGCGGAATTCAGGGACGGGTTCGAGCGTGCCGTTGTCGATCACATCGGACACTCCGTTCGTGACATCCTCCACGGTGACACACTCAGGGGAGTCGAGCGGCTCAAGGGTTGCGGTTTCGGACTCACCCCGTCCGGTGACGACTTCATCACGGGACTACTCATCGCCACGCACATTCTCGAGAGATCGGTGGAGCCGGGGCACGCCGGGTCGCGGTTGGTGTCTGCCGCCGGCGCATCATCAAGACGAGGCGCCGCCGGATCAGCGCCCGGGCGTGATCTCTCGCATCTTCGCACACGCATCTTCGAGACTGCACGCAGCGGAAACACCCTGTCCGACACGTTTCTCTATCTCGCCGAAGGTGGGTTCGTCACTCAGGGCATCAAGGACCTCGTGGCGGCGCTCTCGTTCGGCGCATCCGGGGATGTGAGGACATGTGCGGAGCATCTCTTCTCGGTTGGAGCGACGTCCGGCGCCGACATGGCGGTCGGTCTTCAGATGACGCTCGCGTCCTGGTCAGCACGTCCTGCCGCGGCTGCCGCCTGGAATCCGAGTAGTACCAGCATTCAGCATGATGGGGAGGCACAATGGTCGTAGCGGGTCGCATCAAGAAGGGCGCGTACTTCGATTCCGTCACGCTCATGAACGTGGCGAGAGAGCTCTCCCACATGGAGGGCGTCGCCGACGCGGCCGTCGTCATGGGAACGAACGAGAACCGGGCGATTCTCAGCGCGGCCGATCTCCTGACGTCCGAGTTCGAGAGTTCATCCGACACTGATCTTCTGATCGGCGTAAGAGCCGAGACCGACGAAATCGCGGAGGCGGCACTGGTCGCTGTCGACGAGCTTCTCGAGAATGTGAGAGGCACCGTTGACGATGGTGAGGCGTTCACTCCCAGAAGCCTCGATGGAGCGCTCGATGTCGTCCCGGACGCGAACCTCGCTCTCATATCCGTGGCCGGTCGCTACGCCGGCGAAGTCGCTGCACGAGCACTCGATCGCGGGCTTCACGTGATGCTCTTCTCCGACAACGTGCCGCTTAAGACCGAGGTTGAACTGAAGATCCGCGCGCACAACCAGGGTCTCCTTGTGATGGGACCCGACTGCGGAACGGCCATCATCAACGGCGTTCCCCTCGGTTTCGCGAATGCCGTCAACCGTGGTCCGATCGGGATCGTGGCGGCGTCGGGAACGGGGTTGCAGGAGGTAAGCACACTCGTCTCGAATCTCGGTTCGGGGATCTCTCAGGCGATAGGAACCGGTGGGCACGATGTTAAGAACGCTGTCGGCGGCGTCACCTTCCTGGACGGCCTCGAGGCGCTCGCCGACGATGCGGAGACCGAGGTGATCGTCCTTGTGTCGAAGCCACCCGACGCCGAGGTCCTCGACAGAATCAGGAAGAAGGTCGCAGGAGTCAAGCAGCCGGTCGTCTCGATCTTCCTGGGAACTGAGCCCGAAGGACCGAACGGATGTCGTACGCTTGCCGAGGCGGCATTCCGCGCGGTAGCCATCGTGCTTGGCAAGGAGCCGGAGGGCGTGAAGGGACTGCTCCTCGGAGGTGACGATCGGGAGATCGGAATCGTTGATAGAATCGTGGGGGAGAGATCGAGCGGACAACGCTACGTCCGCGCCCTCATGAGCGGAGGGACGTTCGCATCGGAGGCGGAGATCGTCTTTGCCGATCTTGGTCTCAATGATGTTCATTCCAACGTGCCATCAGGCAGTGCGGCGAAGCTCGACGATCCACTCCGGAGTGTCGCAAATACGATCGTCGATCTTGGCTCCGACGAATTCACCGTCGGTCGTCCACACCCGATGATCGATTACTCGCTGAGGGTGAAGCGAATCGCGGATGAGGCGAACGATCCGGAGGTGGCCGTCATTCTCCTGGATGTCGTTCTTGGATATGGCTCCAACCTGGACCCTGCGTCCGAACTCGATGAGGTTGTGCAGGATGCAGTGAGCAAGGTTGCCGTGGTCTGTTCGATCACCGGGACGGACCGCGATCCTCAGAACCGGCGCGCCGTGTGTGACGCTCTTGAAGCGGCGGGCGCCATCATCGCGGACTCCAACCTGTCCGCCTGCAGGATCGCAGGGCTCGTTGCCCGGAAGCTGGAGGTGAAGTGATGCTGGTTGGTGATCTCTTCAGACAAGAGCTCAAGGTCGTGAACATAGGCCTCTCCTCATTCAAGGAGAGTCTGGACGAAGTGGGAGCCCAAGCGGTGCAGGTTGATTGGCGTCCGCCGATGGATGTGTCGGATGAGTCGCGGCGCATCGTTGGAGAGCACGCCAAAGAGATCGACGCGGCGAATGCGAAGGTCATGGATATCATCCTGAGGGGTATGCCGCAGCGCGTGGGTATGGCGCGCGCAATAGACGTAGTCCCCGGGATGACGTCGAACATGATTCTCCACGCCGGACCACCGATAACGTGGGAGCGGATGTGCGGGCCGATGCGGGGAGCCGTTATCGGCGGGCTCATCTATGAGGGGAAGGCGACGACACCGGATGAGGCCGAGAAACTCGCGGCATCGGATGAGATCGAGTACGCGCCGTGCCACGAGCACAGCACCGTCGGCCCGATGGCGGGAATCGTAATGCCTTCGATGCCTGTCTTCGTTCTCAAGAACGAGGAGTTTGGTAACTCCGCATACTGCACGATGAACGAGGGACTCGGGAAAGTGCTCCGCTACGGCGCCTTCGCACCCGAGGTCATCGAGAAGCTCCGGTGGATGGACTCGGTGCTCTATCCGGTGCTCGACGCCGCGATTGCGGACGTGGGTCCGATCGATCTCAAGAACCTGATGGCGCAGGCGCTTCACATGGGAGATGAGGTACACAACCGCAACCGAGCCGCGACCTCGCTCCTCTATCGCGCCATGGCTCCCGCAATCGTCAGGTCGTGCAGCGACGACAGACAAGCGGTCGAGGTTCTCGAATTCATAAACGGGAACGACCACTTCTTCCTGAATCTCTCGATGCCGGCGTGCAAGGTGACGCTCGATGCCGCGCGCGATGTGCCGGGAAGCAGTGTCGTCATCGCGATGACCAGGAATGGAACGGATTTCGGGATCCAGCTATCCGGAACGGGGGATGAGTGGTTCACAGGCCCTGTTGATGTCCCCGACGCGCTCTTCTTCCCGGGCTACACCAAAGAGGACGCCAACCCGGATATTGGGGACAGCTCGATTACGGAAACGAACGGACTGGGCGGATTCGCCATCGCTGCCTCGCCCGCGATCGTGCAGTTCGTTGGCGGGACGACGTCGGACGCGATTCAGTATACGCTCGAGATGTATGAGATCGCAGCGGCTGAGAACACCGTCTACCAGATCCCGTACCTTAACTTCCGCGGGACGCCGACGGGAATCGACGTGGTCAAGGTCATCACGAAGAACATACTTCCATTCATCGACACCGGAGTCGCCCACCGCGAACCCGGCGTCGGGCAGGTCGGAGCCGGGGTCTTAAGTGCATCGGCGGAGCCGTTCACGAGAGCGTTCGAAGGGCTGGCCGCCCGGCTTGCGAAGTGAGTGAAGATGGTCCGTACGGAACGCGAACCAGACGCGGAATAGCACAGAGGCACGGGAAGCGATCATCCAGGGAGGATGCGACATGAACACCAAGAAATTCCTCGAATTCATGGACGATGTCAGAGTCTACGATCTTACGCAGCGGCTGTCGGTTCACACACCACCGTGGCCGAGCTACATGCCTCTCGGCATCCAGTACTTCAAGCGGATCGCCGGAGCGCACATGGGACAGGGCGCGAACGGCCAGATCATCACGACGAGCAATCACGTCGGCACACACATGGACGGCGAGATCCACTTCCATCCGAGCGGACGCACGATCGGCGACGTGCCGCTCGGCGAGTGGATCGGCCCCGGTGTCATCGTCGACATCTCGGACTCCGTCGAGGACTACAGTCTCTACTCGCCCAAAATGATTACAGACCGTGTCGATGTCAGGAAGGGCGACATACTCATAATCAACACGGGCTATCACAAGTACGCCTGGGATCAGAAGCGCTCCGATGAGATTCGTTACTTCGTGAAGCACCCTGGGCCGGACCCGGAGTTTCACAAGTGGGCGCTCAAGATGAATCTGAAGTGGATCGGTGTTGATTGCGGAAGCGCCGACCACCCGATGAACACGATCATCAAGGACTGGCACCCCGGTCTCTTCAAGAAGGCTGAGGCGAAGCTCGAGAAGGACTACGGCAAGGGCTGGGACGAGATGTTCCCACCGGACATCTACTACCAGGTGATGCATCTCAAGCTCTTCCCGAAGGGACTCGTCCACGCGGAGAACCTGGGCGGCGAGATCGACAAGATCAAGAACGAACGCTGCTGGATAGGGTGCTTCCCGCTTCGTGGAATCGAGCTCGAGTCGTCGATGTGTCGCATCGTGGCGATGCTGCCACCGAAATAGGGCGGCGTCTCCACCGAAGTGGCCGGAAGCTCCGACGCGATCATCTTCTCCCATCTGTGGGCGCGGTCGCCGGCAAGAGAAGGAGCAGTACATGCCGATAGCACACGAGTTCGAGTACGCGAGACCTGAGACGATTCAAGAGGCCATCGCGATCCTGAACGAGCACGGAACCGGTGCTAAGGTGCTCGCCGGCGGGACCGATGTCGTTGCGGGGCTCAGAGATGGTCTCACGACGCCAGGAATCCTCGTCGACATCAAGGGGATCGCGGGGCTCTCTGGGATCGAGCGGGAGGGTGGCATTCTTCGCATCGGGGCTCTTGCGACCTTCACCGACCTCATCGAATCCGAGCTCACCAAGAAACACGTACCGCTTCTACACGAGATGGCGATGACGGTCGCCTCGGTCGGCGTCAGGAACAGGGCGACGATCACAGGGAATATCTGCTCGGCGGTGCCATCGTGCGACAGCGGTCCTGTTCTTCTCGTCCTGGACGCGAGCATTCACGTTGCGGGGCCGAACGGGGAGAGGACCATTCCTATTGCCGCGTGGTTCACAGGGCCGAAGACAACGGCACTCGGGAGTGCTGAGATCGTGACATCGGTGTCGCTTTCCATTCCTCAGGAAGAGCACGGCGCGGCATACGTCAAGCTTGGCCGCTACCGGGGTGAGGACCTTGCTCAGGCGAGTGTCGCCGTCCTGGCCCTTCCGGGCAGCGAGTACCGCGTCGCGTTCGGGGCCGTTGCGCCTACTCCGGTGCGCGCTCCCAAGATCGAGGAGCTTCTCAGGGGGAAGGTCCTTGGCGACGCGCTCATCGAGGATGCGAAGAAGCTCGTTCCCGACGAGACCGCTCCCATAGCCGACATCCGCGCAAGCCGCGAGTACCGCGAGCACATGCTTCCTATCATGTTCGAACGCGGGCTGAGAGCGGCGGTCGCCAGGCTTGAAGGCGATGGTCCCGTCTACGGTGCGCAGCTGATCTAGGCGAGGGATCCCGCCGCGAGCTGCTCGGGGCGAGGAGTCAGATGCAGCCGACACTCAGGGGAATGCCATGAAGAGATCAATCACACTGAATGTGAACGGCGAGAGCCGACGCATCGACGTCGAGCCAAACGAGACCCTTCTCGAGGTTCTCCGCGAGAGACTCGGCATCAAGAGTCCGAAGATCGGTTGCGAGAGGGGAGACTGTGGAAGCTGCACGGTTCTACTTGACGGAAGAAGCGTCAGGAGCTGCCTTATCCTCGCCATCGAGGCTGACGGTCACGACGTCGTGACCATCGAGGGGCTCTCAGAGGGCGGACCTACCAAGCTCCAGCAGGCTTTCATCGACAACAACTCGTTCCAGTGCGGGTTCTGCGCCCCTGGTGTTGTGCTCGCTGCTACCGAGCTTCTGACCAGAAATCCAAGCCCG
>DAOVNE010000020.1 GCA_030630395.1 Candidatus Eiseniibacteriota bacterium | reverse complement strand
TCAATCTACCCCCCCGTTCCCACCGAATACCTCCAAAGCAAGCCATGCCAAGCCACCCACCAGGCCAACCACCGTCGCGGAGATCCTGAGTCGCGCAGCCAGTGAGGCCAGAGCCAGGAGTAGGACCACCAGAGCGAGCGAGATGGGCGTAGTGGCGCCAGGACGAGCAACCGCAACCACCAGAACCAAACCCGCCGTGAAGGCCAGAAGCCCCCGAGCGATGATCACCGCCCTCTTGAAACCCGGCCCCGTCACTTCCCTCGCCCCGGCCGCGCCGAGCCTGGATCCCACCAGGATTCCGCGTCCCCTGAGATAGAGATGCGGGACGTTATATACCAGAAGCAGGGCCAGCAGAGCCGGCCATATGCTCCATGAAGTGCCGTAGAGAGCATAGATGGCGACCAACGCTGCAACCAGGCCGGCCAGAGGACGAACTGCCCCCCACATGAGTGAATCCCCCGCCATACCGAGAGGCCCACCCATCGTCAGCTTGATATCATCCGACTCCAGCGCCCCACGCCCTTGAGCCTCTGCCCTCGCCACGGCGCCGATCACATACGACGCCATCGTCGGGTTGGTATTGAAGAAACCCAGGTGCCTCATCATGAACTTCCGTTTCTCCGGCTCCGACAGCGAGCGTGCAAGCGGCAGGAGAGCGAAGCAGAGACCCACGTTCTGCATACCGCGTGGGTTCCATACGGACTGCACGAAGAACGACCGCGCGAACAGAGAAACGTGTAAAGCGAACCCGTTCAGCTTCGATCGTCCGACCGTCACGGCCCTTCCCTCCTCACTCGCCACACTCTACGTCACCGCTACCATGAGAACGCCCACCAGAACCCCAACCCCCAGGAGCACACGTTCAAACCGACCGCGTGCGATCAGAAGGATGGTTCCCGCTGCTATCGGCGCAGCCCAGAGGAGCGCTGGAAACTCACTGAGCACAACTCCGTGGAAGGCCCTTGCCAGAAGCGGAACCGTGACCACGAGAACGACGGCCGACAGAACCGCAGCTGACATGAACCTAAATCCCAATGCCTGGAGGATAGCGCGGCGCACCCCTCCAAGATCACCTTTCTCGACTGACGACAGAGCCTTCTCGGCCAGACGGACGTTCTGTCTCCGCAGCCTCATCGTCACGATGCTCCCAGCTGCCGCGACTCCAAGAGCGACAAAGAGACCCGAAGAGACGGCCCACCCACCGGCCGTTCCCCTCGATATCAGAAGCACCGCGATCCCCACACCAACTACCGCCGCCGGTCCCGTGTCCGGAAAGAGCGCACCTCCAACCGGAAGCGCCGCCACCCAGACCAGCTGCAGGGCGGTCCCGATCAGAAGACCTGTCTCCGGATGCCCCAGGATCAGCCCTGCACAGGTCCCCGCAACAAGCGGCTGCGAGAACATCATCTGGAACGCTGCCGTCGTATCGAGTGCGACGGCACCTGCCAGAATCGACAGGAGAATGATGGCAACAGGCTCCGTCAACATCACTCCTCTTCAAGAGCTGCAGAGTCGAGCGTCATCTCGAAAGCCGCCGTCTCACCTGCGGCCAGCGACACTCTCCAGTGAGGCAGAATCGTGATCCCCTGATACACCTTCTCGAACCCACTCTCGGACTGCGATACGGTCTCGAGAGGGTGAATCCAGACTCCCGCCTCGGCCCCGAAGTCCATCCTCACGACCTCTCGGCGGATTCGGTCTTTCACCTCAAGATGCCGGCAGGACTCGAGCTCATGCGGTGAATCCGCGCGAACCACGCAGTCTCCGTCGTGAACGAGTTCCGCGTAGTCCGGAAGTCCCGTCAACAGGGCCAGCGTCCATTCGCTGGCAAAGACGGCGTCGAGCCTGCTCTCGGCCTTCAGTGACCAGGAGACTCGAAGCCTACCCCCTGTATCGAGGCTCACGGTCTTCGTGAGCGCGATCGGGACCGCTCCGTCTTCGTTCGGCACGCTTGATTGCACCGCCATCTTGACGGCGACACCACCCTCGTGACGTGCGACTTCAAACTCGTAGCACTCGCCCCCAAGCGGGACAAGATCGCTTCCGGCAGGATCCTTCATCTCGGCCAGACCGATACCGGCCGGGAGAATGTGGTCGATGGCTCCCACTTTCGGATATGCATCGGGGTGCGCGAGCTCTGACAGGCCCTCTTCCTTCGCAACCATGGCGTCATGAATGCTTACCGTCTCGCCGTACCCGTCCCCCGATGAGGAGTTCTCAAGCTCGTGATGGTAGGCCTCATCGTGACGCGCCATGGTCCCCAGGGCATTCCACTCGGCCCTCCTCAGGTCGAGTTCAAAGACCATCCCGCCCCTCGATGGATGGATGTACGCGTTCATCTCACACGATTCGAGAAGGACTTCCTGGTTCCCGTCGAGGTCGTGATCGATCACGTCGGCAGTCACCGAAGCCTCGTTCTCCCGACCGGCCTCGAGGAGATTCTCGGCCCTGATGAGGTGCTGGTAGATGGCCGATCTCAGATGTGGGAGGTATAACCCCCCAAAGACGCCGTGCCAGTAGGCGCAGTTGCACTGCCCCTTCCAGAGCGCCTCCCGCGCTTGAGCAAGCACCGAGTCCGCGCCATGATCGCCACCACTGGCGGCGCCCTCCACCTTCCCGCTCACGCGGTACATCTTCCTCATCATGTGGTTCGCTTCATCGTACTTCGCTATGAAGCCCTTCCAGGTTCCACCGCTTACGAACGTTCCCCAACGCTCTTCCCACCCCGCGTGCTTCACCTCATTGAGGAACAACTCGTACTCTCGTCGTGCGCCTGTCGGAAGCGCCCATTCCATCATCTCAGGATACGATGAGCTCGGCAGGTACACGCGCCCCCGCGAAGGCGATGAGTCGACAACCTCTGCGAAGGTCGAGAGCTTGAGCCAGTCTGAACTGTCGCTGAGCGCCTGGAGGAACCGGTCGAGCCAGCCATCCTCGTAGACGTGCTTGTGTGTTCCCGGCCAGACGCCGAACTTCTCGCCGTCGTCGCCGAATACGGCCACGAGATCATCGCCTCGCTCAGCGAGCGACCGCATGTGATCGAGCGTCTGTGAGGGCTCCGCGAACGGGATGAGGTATCTCAGACGCTTGCTGATCGGGAAGAGCTTGAGCGGGACGCCCTCGTCCTCAGTCATGAAGTAGCCGTTCAGCTCGTCGTCCGGAACACCGGCGAGGCGAAACTCATAGTCGTCGAGAGCAACGTACTCGACGCCGCTCTCCGCAATCACCTTGGCGATTCCGGGCTCCCAGACGCGCTCGGCAAGCCACATCCCTCGCGGACGCACGCCGAAACGCCGCTCGATATAGTCCGTCGAGAGTTCGATCTGACCTCTCGCATCCCTCTCTGGGATAGCGGGGAGAATCGGCTCGTAGAAGCCGCCCGTCATGATCTCGACCTGTCCCCTTGCAGCCAGCGCCCCGACCCTCTCGATGTAGTCCGGTGCGTTCGCCTCGAGCCACTCAAGGAGTGGACCGGTCGTGTGAAGGACGAACTTGATGTCCGGGTGGCTCTCCATCTTCTGCAGGAATGGCAGATAGGAGGCGCCGTACGCATGCTCAAAGACCCCGCCCAGATTCCCGACGGGTTGGTGGTCGTGGATGCAGAGGATAAGTTTGACACGGCTCAAAGTCGGTGGAACTCCCCTCCTACGTGCTCTTCGCACGAAGTTCCAGCAGCTTCGGCACGAGGTCCACCGGTTCGGACTGTGGGAGGTCTCGTGCTTCCAGTGCGACGCCTCTATCTGAGATGTCGAGGAGATCCCTGACATCATCTTCATCTACGTACACGTACTGAAGCACCTCGCGTTTTCCCTCAGTGAAGTGCATGCCGCCCACATTGACCCTCTCGGTGGACAGTCCCCCACGCATGAGCGCGAGAAGATCGGCCGCGGAGTTCACCACCAGAATGGCGTTCTCCTCCTGCCACCCTACTCCCGCCAGGCGCTCGAGGAACGACTCGATCCCGAGCACGTCTATTCGAGCTCCCATGGTATCTGTGGTGGAGTACAGGTCGCGCTTCCACTCCGTGGAGGCAACATCGTCGTTGACCAGGACTATCACATCGGGATTCAGCAGGGCTCCCCACGCCACAGTCACCTGTCCATGGATCAGACGATCGTCTATCCGCACCAGAACAAAGGCCAAGCGCCCTCCTACAGAAGTCTGATGGAATTCTTGCCGCGCTCCTGCACCAGCGACAGAAGCTCCGCTACCGGGACACGCTCACGCTTTACGAAGAACTCCAGGAGCATCATGAGATTCAGCCCCGTCAGCACCCTCAGCCCCTCGGTGCTTCCGGCGATATCCCTGCAGACGTGGTGACAGCTGCCACCCGGCATGTCCGTGAAGAGAACGACCGTATGCGTTGCTGACAGCTCATCGACGGCTTTGCGAATCGCCTTCTCGAGCTCCGGGAGTCCTAGACCTACGTTGGTCACCGCGGTGCAACCGGTCTGCGTTCCCAGGATCCCCTGCACGGCGCCTATCAGACAGGATCCAACCTCACCGTGCGCGACGATCACGCAACCGACTCCCTGCTTGGGTTTGGTCATTCCGGGTCGCTCCTGAGGATCTTCCGAACTCTGGCCTTATTCGCTGCCAGGTCCTTGAGTCGCTTGTCCAATTCCCTCGCGGGGTGGGTTCCTTCCAGTTTCAGAAGTTGATTCAGAGCAATGACCTCCGCGATCACAGTGATATTCTTGCCCGGCACAAGCGGCAGCGTCACGATAGGAAGCTCAACCCCGAGGAGCTCAGTTGTCTCCTCGTCCAGCCCCAATCGTTCGTAGTCGTCGAGGTCGGACCAGTGAACCAGCCGCACCTCGATCTCGATTCGCTTCTGCCGGCGGATGGCACGAATCCCATACACCGCGCGCACATCGATGATGCCGATGCCGCGGATCTCCATATTGTAACGGAGAAGATCGCTACCCGACCCTATCAGATTGTCCTGGGGTGTCCGCATGACCGAGACGACGTCATCCGCGACAAGTCTGTGTCCCTGCTCAACGAGATCAAGGCCGCACTCGCTCTTACCTATGCCACTTGCCCCGGTGAAGAGCAATCCCATCCCGTAAACGTCCACGAGCGTGCCGTGAATCGACGTCCGTGGGGAGAGCCAGGTATCGATCGCAGCGCCCACCTGCCGCACGACCTGGTTTGATCCAAACTCCGTCGTCAGGACCGGGACGCCCTCACTGTTGCAGAGTTCGATCAGTTCGGGGGGAGGCTCATTGCCATCCGTGACGATGATGCAGGGCACGGGCGTCACAATCAGTCTCTTGAGCGCCTGCTTTCGTCCATCGGAATCGAGCGCCAGCAGGAAGGCGAATTCAGCCTCTCCCAGTATCTGGATTCGCTCCGGCGCAAAGCCCTGTTCGAATCCGGCAAGCAACAACCCCGGTTTGGATAGCTCGCCCGTCCCGATGACACTGTCAAGGGCATCCCCGGAGGTCGCGATACCGAGTGGCATCTCATCGGTGAGTTCTTTCAGGATCTGCCGTACCGTCAGACTGCTCATGGGAACGCTCCGCTGGATCACTTCACCGCCGCATGCCTCAGAAGGCGCGGCACACTCGCATCGACTACTTGCTGGGCTCCACGAGCCCATAGTCCCCATCGTCCCGGCGGTACATCACATTGACCCTCTCGCTCTCAGTATTCCAGAACACGAGGAATCTGGCTCCCAACTCCTCAAGCTCGCGGTAGGCGTCTTCAGGACTCATCCGCGTGCTCGCGATCTCCTCCGGAAGTATGCCGATGTCCTCCGCGGTAACCCCGCCGGCGGCTGCGGCGGCTGCAGCTGTGTTTTCACTTCCTCTGCGGCTGCGAATGCGCTCCTTGTGCTTCCGCACCTGGCGTTCCACTTTGTCCACGGCCCTGTCGAATGCTGCTCTGAAATCGTCAGCTGACTGCTCGCTTGAGATTACGATCCTCGACGCGTGCACCGTGAGGTCCACGATGTGACGGTGCCCCGACCTCTCAAGGACCACGTTCGCCTCATCAACGCGGTCGAAGTAGTGTGCAAGATGCTCCACCTTCGATTCGATGTGACCCCGCAGATCGTCATCGAGGTCGAAGTGCCTCGCCGTGATCCTGATATTCATCGCCCTCTCCCTTCCCCTTTGACTGCAGGAACTCACGAACACAGGTCGCCCACGAGTGCCTGAGCCGCATGCTCGGCCTCATAGGAACTCCTCACAAATGGCCCCGCAGATACCCAGGCAAACCCCATTCCAAGCGCGGTCTCCCGGATATCGTCGAACTCCTCCGGCGGAATGAACCGCTCAACCCTGTGATGGTCCTTGGATGGCCTCAGGTACTGTCCAAGATAGACGATCTCCGTCCCCGCTCTCCTCAGATCCCTCAATAGCCCGTCCACCTCAAGCCGAGTCTCGCCAAGCCCCAGCATCAGTGATGACTTGATGAGGCCGTCGTATCGCGCACCGGCCGCGTACTCCAGCACCCTGAGCGACCTGTCCATGTCGGCCTGCGGGCGAACCACCTCATAGAGCCGCCGCACCGTCTCAACATTGTGTGAGAACACAGTCGGCCCCGCCTCAAGAACAACATCCACGAGTTCGGGCCGTCCGCTGAAATCCGGAGTCAGCACCTCGATGCCAACACTCGGGAGACCGCGGCGAATGGCACGCACGGTCTCCGCGAACTGCCCCGCGCCCTCGTCCGGAAGATCGTCCCGCGTCACCGACGTGATGACGACGTACTCGAGTCCGAGCCGTCTCACTGCCTCCACGATCCTCCGGGGCTCATCCGGGTCCGGAGTCCTCGGCTCACCGTGCGAGACCGAACAGAATCGGCAGTCGCGTGTGCAGTTGTCTCCGAGGATCATGAACGTCGCCGTGCCTCGACCGAAGCAGTCAGCTCTGTTGGGGCACTTCGCCTCATCACACACCGTCGTCAGTCCGAGTTCCGCGATCGTCTCCTTGACGCGCCGCGTGCTCTCCGGGTCCGAGATCGGTTTGGTCAACCACGGTGGCAGCCTTAGATCTTCACTCAATTGGACTCTATCCTTCCCAGGACATCGCCTATGGCGACCTCCTGATCTTCCTTCGCCAGCACCTCCACGAGAATTCCGGAGCACGGAGCGAGGACCGAAAGGGCCGTCTTCTCCTCCTCGGCCTCAACTACCACGAGTTCATCTCCCGCACCGACTGCTGATCCGATCTCAGTCTTCCAGTAGAGGAGAGTGAACCGATCGACATCGATGTCCATCGCTTCCAGAACAACGTCCTTGAGCAATGCGAGCCCCCATGCTGCCTGTGCCTGCTATATCTCCTTGCGGAGCCCTGCCCGGAGAATGCCCATCTGGTCTCTGTATTTCGCAACCGCGCGTCTCGAGATTCTGAACCCCATCCTCTTGAGTTCCTCCGCGATCTTCTGATCCGACAACGGCCTCTTCTTGTCCTCGTGGCTCATGATGCCGCGCATCGCATCCTGTACGGCCTTGGAGGCAATCTCACTTCCGTCGCTCGTACGAATGCCGCTCGAGAAGAAGTACTTGAGTTCGAATGTCCCGCGAGGTGTTTGTACGTACTTGCCTCTCGTCACCCTGCTGATCGTCGACTCATGCATACTGACATCGTCGGCGATCTGCTGGAGCGTGAGCGGCTTCATGGCTGAGATGCCCTTCTCAAAGAAACCGGCCTGCGCCCGAGAGATGCTCTCCATGACGCGGACCATCGTGCGGCGCCGATTCTCGATGCTCTGGACGATCCAACGAGCGGCCTTGAGCTTCTTGGTGATGAACTCCTTCTCCTCCGAGCTGCCTCCTGAGCGAAGAATGCGTCGGTAGGTTGGGTTGATCCGAACCCGCGGTACATCCTGGTCGTTCAGGTAGACCACGTACTCACCGTCGACATCTTCCACGATGAGATCCGGCGTTATGTAACCGGGGTCGCCAACTGCGGGGTCGACCCTGGGTCTCGGATCCAGTTTGGAGATCTCAGCGATGGCGCTCCTGAGATCATCCGTGGTAACGCCGAGCTTCCGGCGAATCTGATCGTACTTGCACGCCTTCAGTTCCTCGAAGCAGGTCGTGACGATTCTGGCCGCCACGCTGTCGCTCATTCCCTTGCGCTCAAGCTGAAGAAGAAGGCACTCCCGTATGTCACGCGCCGCGATCCCCGCCGGGTCGAGAGACTGGACCATCTTGAGTGCGCGCTCCACCAACGGGATCGGGGCACGTAGCGCTGATGCAATGCCCTCCACGGTGTCCTTCACGTAGCCGTCGCGGCCAAGCTCATCGATGATGTACTCGGCTGTCCCGATCAGTTCATCCTCGCCGCACTCGACATGCAACTGGTGTTTGAGCTGATCCTCAAAGGTGGCCACTGCAACGGGTACCCGCTCAAGTCGATCGTCTTCCTCGCGCTCGAGATTCTGCCCGTACGCGTGTGCATAGACGTCATCGAGGTAGTCGTCCCAGTCCAGATCCTCGCCCGTGCTGTCATCTTCCTCGGTTTTCGCGGGTTCCTCGGCCGCCTTCTCCTTCTCAGCCGGCGACGCCTCCCCATCCTCATCCGACCTCTCCGCGTCCCCCGCCTCCTCCGAAGTCTCGCTCTCAGTCTCCTCGTCTTCGTCAACGCCCTCAAGCAGAGGGTTCTGCAACAGCTCCTGCTTCAGGAACTGCTCCAGTTCCAGCGTCGAGACCTGCAGAATCTTCAGGGCCATCTGCAGCCTGGGCGTCATGACCAGTTGCTGCGACATCCTCAGGTGAAGGCCTGGTTTCATATCCATGATGCTCGTCTCCTTGCCGATCCCAGGCTAGAGCTGGAACCGTTCACCGAGATAGAGTCGTCTGGCTTCCTCGTTGGTCGCCAGCTCCTGCGCTCCCCCCGAGAGGAGTATCTTCCCCTCATACATGATATACGCACGGTCGGTTACGGACAACGTCTCACGTACACTGTGGTCCGTGATCAGAATCCCGATGTTGCGCTTCTTTAGTCTCCTGATGATCGCCTGTATGTCCTGAACGACGATCGGGTCTATTCCAACGAACGGCTCGTCAAGCAGGAGAAACGCGGGGTTCGTAACGAGGGCTCTCGTTATCTCCACTCTCCGCCTCTCTCCTCCGGACAGAGTCGCTGCCGATTGATTCTTGAGCCCCTCCACATCAAGCTCTGCAAGTAGCTCGCCGAGCCTCTCTCGCCGCTCTGCTCGTGAGAGATCCAGTGTTTCAAGAATGGCCATTATGTTCTGTCCGACAGTAAGCCCACGGAAGATCGATGATTCCTGCGATAGGTATCCGACACCTCGGGTCGCGCGCTTGTACATCGGAAGCCGGGTGATCTCCTCATCGTCGAGGAAGACGCTGCCGGAATCTGGTTTCAGAAGCCCGACTATCATGTGGAAGGTCGTGGTCTTGCCGGCGCCGTTCGGCCCAAGGAGACCCACTACCTCTCCCCGCGCCAGCGTAAGATCGACTTCGTTCACTACCCTGCGACGCGCGTAGCTCTTCACGAGCCCCGATGCCCTGAGTTCGCCGGGCTTCGGACCACGCTCTCGTTCGTGTCTTCCAGTACGCTCGTCACTCATTTGTTACTGCTCTTCCTCAAGTTCGCCCGACGCGGAGCGTACGTAGGCCTTAAAGTCACTCAGGATGCGCAGATTCTTGAGGTCCGGGTCCGCCTCCGCCCCGATACCTGTCATGACATCACCGTCCTTGGTAACACGCACTGCCCTGTCGGTCTCGATCCTGCCCTTCTGTTCGGACCAGAGGAGCCTCTCGGTCTCGAGCACGGTCCCGTCTGCAGATTTGACTACGACGTTTCCCAGCACCTCCATGTCATTCGTGCGCTTCCGCAAGAGACCCGTGCGTGCCGTCAATGTCGATCTGAGCTCTCCGTCCTCATCGAAGAAATCGACCCGGGGAGAAGTCGTCTCGACCCGATCCGCCTCTTCGAACACGAGCCCCAGGGTGGCCGACAGTGTCCACATGACACGTCCGTCACTGGTCTGCGTCAGTTTGAAGTTGCTTATCTCCTGGTCGGGAAGCACACCTGCGCCACCCGTTTCATCCTGAGCCCCGCGATCGCACGCTGACAGCGTGACGAGCATAGCAAGCAAGAGAGCGGGAATGGCCTTCAGATATCTCCGGGACAACGCCCCTCCTCGAAGCAGAATCACCGCCGGCGCCCTCAGGAGCAGGATGGCCCAGGAGGGCGGCAGCACTGCGAACCCCTTTCCCCCAATATACGCGGGTTCGGGCCCGCTCACAAGCCGCACGCTTGAATGCCGACAACGGTTCTCTCGAACCCGCCGGTCGAGCGCAATGTAGAATAGCAGAAGGGGTTCCCTGCGGTCAACGAGTGAGGCTATCCGACTGCTTTGAGGCAGTCGTGGATGTGAATGACACCTTTCGGACACCCGTCGTCATCCAGAACGATGAGAGATGTGATTGGGCTTGGGGCGCCCGTCTCCATCTGCTGAAGAGCCTCAGCGAGTAGGATGTCCTCTCCGATCGTCTTCGGATTCCGGACCATGACCTCCTGAACCGGCACGTCCAGGATGTCGGATCGCTGCATCAGAATCCGCTTGAGGTCCCCGTCAGATACGATACCCGCCAGTCGCCCCCCATCATCCACGATGGTCGTCATCCCAAGACGTTTGTTCGCTATCTCAACGATCGCCTCGTGCATCAGGGCCGTATCACGGACCACCGGGAGCTCTCCGCCGGTGTGCATGGCGTCGCGTACCCTGAGGAGCAGGCGACGTCCCAACGCTCCGCCCGGGTGAAAAGCCGCAAACCGATTCACATCAACGTCTTTTTCCCTCATGACCACTATCGCAAGAGCGTCACCCAGAGCCAGAGCCACGGTCGTGCTCGCCGTGGGCACGAGGTCCATCGGGCACGCCTCCTTCTCAACTGACGCGTCGAGAACGATGTCGGCCCCCCTCGCAAGCGTCGATGTGGTCGATCCCGTGATCGCTATGATGGGTACGCCTATGTCTCTGAAGACCGGCATGATCGCGAGGAGTTCCTGCCCCTCGCCGCTCTTCGATACGGCGAGGACGACATCGCCCGACCCTACGGTTCCAAGGTCGCCGTGAAGAGCCTCAGACGAATGCAGGAAGAACGCAGGCGTTCCGGTGCTCGCAAACGTCGCCGCTATCTTCCTGGCGACGATGCCGGACTTGCCGACCCCGCATACAACAAGCCTGCCCTCCGTCTCAATGATCCTCCGGGCGGCCTTTGCGAAGTCGGAGCCGAGATCAGTTGCGAGCCGGGCTATTCCGTCCCGCTCTATCGTCAGCACCTCGCGCCCGTGTGCTACCAGGCGATCTCTGAGAACGTCCCAAACGCCATCCGACAAGCCGCTCACTGTTTTCCCCATTCCGTACGCCACGGGTCCCGGCCGCCGTATGAACGTCCGGCGCCGCGCATCAAACTTGGGCCGTCAACCCGCGTTTGTGATGTAGCTCTTGACGATCGTCTCCCAGTCACCACGGGTCTTGAGAATCGCCTCTACCGTTTCCCTGACCGCGCCTCTGCCACCGAGCGCCTCCGTCACGTGCTGGACGACCGCGAGAACGTCGGGACACGCATCCGCGACCGCAACACCGATTCCGACAGCCTTCAGTGGCTCGATGTCGACGATATCATCCCCGACATAGGCCAAGGCATCGAGACCGACCCCGTGCTCTTCGGCTATCTTCCGGACACGGGACAGCTTCGCATGCTCTCCCTGGTAGACCTCTGTCACGCCGAGCATCGTCGCCCTGTGCTCGACGATCGATGACGCTCGCGCCGACAGGAAAGCGACATCGATTCCCGCGTGCTGCGCGAACTTGATCGCCACGCCGTCCCTCACCGAGAAGACCTTGAGCTCCTCTCCGTCCTTTCCGAGAACGAGTTCGGGTCTTGTGAGCACTCCATCGATATCGAGAACAAGCACCCGGATTCGTTCTGCAGCGGAACGTTCAAGCGTGATCAATCAGAGCCCCCTATCCCGTCCGAATGACGCGTGCCACGGCCAGCACATCCTCAAGCATCCGCGGCAACTCATCCAGAGATATCATCGATTGCGCGTCGGAGAGCGCGGTGGACGGGTTCGGGTGCGTCTCGATGAAGAGCGCGTCACACCCGGCCGCGCAGGCCGCCCTGGCCAGTACCGGCACGAACTCAGGCT
>DAOVNE010000198.1 GCA_030630395.1 Candidatus Eiseniibacteriota bacterium | reverse complement strand
GATCATTCTCTCTGCGTCGTGCCGCGCATCCATCTCCGGCGCCGTCGTCACAACGACATCCATGCTTGAGTAGTATGAGAGGGACCCTGTCTCCGGGATGTACTCGACAGGGTGGAGCGCGATATTGGCGATGCTGTAACCGCGGAACGACCCGACGATCTCCTCGTCATGAGTCCGTCCCGGGTACGCGCCGCGGATGTTGTAGATATCTGGATTCGGAGCAATGGTGTTGATAGGACCCGTGAAGCTAAGCGGATACTGCATCTGCCCCGGCTCGACGATGAAGCCATCGCCAAGAGCCAGCTTCTCACCGGGAACAATCGTCACATCGGTGACAATCTCACCCGGCGGCAGCAGAATCCGTGCGCCCATCATGGGCAGAATCGGGGCGCCAGGGTCACCGTAGTGCCACGCACCGGCAATCTGAACGCTGACGTAGTCGCCAGCCGATTTCACCACGGGCTCGGTGAACTCGTAGTGCTGCGTAACAACACCGGCGAATGCGCTGCTGGCCACGAGGAAAGCACCTACGATCGCGATAGCAGCAATCGGGGCCATCCGGATTCGTGCCAAAACCATCTCGTCCTCCTCCGACGGTGGGTCTCCACGCCGCTCTGGCGCAGTCTCCCGCTCCATGGGTACAAGCAGATAGCTATGCCATCGTTTAACGGACACTCTCAAGCACAGGCCCGCGACAACCCCGGAAACACACCGGTCCAATCGCGGGTCAGCATGATGTCGCCTCCACCGTGCAGCAATATGGGCGGAACCGCCCTAATCCATAATAGATTATAGCACTTAGCAAGTCCGTATTCAAGCGGGAACGGTTCCTGTGTTATGATTCGTTAACTCAGACGCGGCTCGGACCGGGGATATATTGAATGCGCTTCGGTATCCACATACCCAAGCAGGGCAGCTTCTCGGCTACCATCAGGTACGCGAGAGACATAGGGTGTGAGACGATACAGATCTTCTCAGGCAATCCGACCGGCTGGCGAATCGGGTCTCTCAAACCCGATGACCGCGACGGCTTCGTTCGCATCAAGAAGAGCGCCGGCATCGATCCAGTCCTCCTGCACAGCCCATACATCATCAACTTGGCGTCGTCTGATGAGAGACTACGCGGACTCTCCACCGGCACGCTCATAGACGCGATGGTCAGAGCGTCGGACCTTGAATCAGGGCCCGTGGTCGTGCACGCCGGCAATCACAAGGGCAGGGGGGTTGCGGCCGGTATCAGCGCCGCGCGTTCGATGATCGAACGTGTGCTGGCCTTCTCTCCCCCGGAAGCCACCCTCGCCATCGAGAATGGAGCCGGGGCTGGAACGGCCATAGGTGTTTCTATTGACGAACTCGCGGAGATAGTAGGACCGTTCCCCGCCGAACGTGTGGGCATCCTCCTGGACACGGCCCACCTGTGGGCCGTCGGGTATGATCTGAGACGTCCTGATGAGGTGGAGCGCCTTGTTGATGACGTCCGGTGTGGACCTGGTCTTGAGCGCCTGTGGGCCATTCACGCGAACGACTCGCTGAAGGAGCTTGGATCCAGACGGGACGTCCATGCGATGTGGACGGACGGCAGGATGGGTATGCGCGCCATGAGGAATCTCATCCGCTCAACTGAGCTGGAAAGGCTTCCGGTCATCTTCGAAGTACCCGGAGAAACGGCCGAGTTCGACCGCAAACGTCTTACTGCGATGAAGAGACGCGACCGGCGATACGGACGCCGACCGGCTCGCTCCCAGACCCATCCCAACGGACCCGGTAGGAGTAAATGAATACCGCCTCAGTCCCTGGTCGCTGCCGTTTCCCCCTCGAACCGACCTGACTTCCACTTGCGAAAACGTGTCGCTGCCATGTACAATAGCACTCGTCCCTTTAAGAGCCAAATTGACTAATGCCCCGTCGGCTGGACCGTGACCAGACGCGCCGCCGGTTCTTATCAGCACGCGTACACGACCATCCGATGAAATCACCCCACCGCCGGCGTCGTCTCATCGATGGCGCCGGCGAGCGGTCAGATGGGAGGCATAATGCCCACGCATCTCACAACCGGCAGGAAGGCCCCGGCATTTTCCGCCAAGATCAGCAAGGGTAAGACTCTCTCATTGAAGGACTTCGCGAAGAAGAGCTCGCTTGTTCTCTATTTCTATCCTCGAGACAACACGACCGGCTGTACGCATGAGGCGCAGCTTTTCCGCGACGCCATTCGCGAGTTCAAGAAGCTCGGTGTCTCGGTGGTCGGCTGCAGCACTGACAGCGTAAGCACACACGCCCGCTTCACCGCGAACGAGGATCTCCCCTTCCCTCTCCTCGCGGATGACGACGGCAAGATATCCAAGACCTATGGCGTCCTGAAACTGAACGGCAAGACAGCTGAGCGTGCCACGTTCCTCATTGACCGAAAAGGCATCATCAGGAAGGTCTGGCCGAAGGTGACTGTTACAGGACACGCGCGGGATGTCCTGGATTCAGTTGCCGAGCTCGAAGTCTAAGACCGTGGCCTCCAAGACAAAGAAGCTGGTCATCCGCCCGGCGCGACGCGCAGATCGCGGTGCGATCCTCGCGATGTCGAAGGAGATTTGGGGCGGAACCGACTACCTGCATCTGGTCTGGGATAGGTGGTTCGCAGATCCGAATGGCGGACTCCTGACCATAACTCTTGACGGAAAACCGGTCGGTGCCTCGAAGATTACCCTCCTTGCACCTGGAGAGGTCTGGTTCGAAGGGCTCAGACTTCACCCCCGACTTCACGGCCGCGGACTCACAAAGCAGATCAACCGCTACTCATTCCAGGTCGCTGCGAAGCATCACCCGAGAAGCATCCGCTACTCGACCGGCGCCGGGAACGCCGCCTCTCGCCACCTCGGCGAAACCCGCGGGTTCTGGCTGATCGCAAGAGCACAATGGATGTGGGGAAAGGCAAGGAAGCGAGGCGGCTTGAACGCTCGACCTGCTCAGCTCCGCGAACTCCCCGCCGTCTTCAGATTCATCACAGCCAGCGACTGCTACAAGGCCACCGGCGGCATCTACGGCCTCGGCTGGAGCTTCCCCGAACTCACACAGACTCGCGTACGGGACCTGATCACCAAGAAACGCGTGCTGCGATATCCGAAGCAGGGCCGCCTCACGGCCGTGGCCATCTACGACATCGGCCTGATCGATGATGATGTGTGCCTTGGGTTTGTGGACGGACCCGACTCTCAGATTGGCGCTCTGGCCCGTGATGTGCTGCGTATCGCAGGAGAGCGCGGAGACGACGACGCAAGCGCCATGCTGCCGGATGGACGGCATGCCGATCTCGCGTTCAAGGCCGGCTTCAATATGGTGGAGCCCGCGCCGGCGGTGGTATACGAACTCGGGGCGAGGGGGTTCTCTGGCAGCGGGGAGTCGTTCGAGGAAACGATGTGGAGAGCCCTTTACTCCAGAGAGGAAAACATCGCCGATGCGCTTACGGACCTCTTGGCTGGGAGCGTTTCCCGGGAGCTTGCCGAACAGAACGTCCGCGACTTCGTAACGCGACATCTACTGCCCGGGACCCAGAAGGATGCGTATGGGAAGCTGGAGATACTGACGACCAAGCTCCGGACCTACGAGCTTCGCAACATCGCACGCGCGACCTTCGAGCATTTCATGACCGAGTATGGCATGGTGGGAGAATTCGTTCGCTTCGGCAAGACCGCGGTCTCGTTCATGTACTGCGGGAAGAAGATCGCTTCGATGCGCGTCAACTCCCGTTCGTTCGATCTCACTCTCGGCCCGGGCGCCGGACCATGCTTCCCGCGTGGATTCAACCCACCAGTTGACTCCGTCCGCCTGGATGAGCGCCACTTCCACCCCGGTACGAAGATGTACGAGTCTGTGACGCTCCGCATCTCGAAGGAGGAGCACAGGCCGAGCGCCGAGCTGGCGATAGACATGCTGATGCGGCGCGTCGTGGGCAATGACGCGTAGGCGCGCCCTGGGCAATGACGCGTAGGCGCGTCGTGGGCAATGACGCGCGAACGAGGCAACACGTAAGAAGGGGGTGCTCCGTCAGCCGGAGCACCCCCTGTTTCATCTTCGTCCTTGCTGCTACTTCTTCTTGGCCGACCGGCGCGCCGCCTTCTT
>DAOVNE010000282.1 GCA_030630395.1 Candidatus Eiseniibacteriota bacterium | reverse complement strand
GGGCCGTGTCCTCCGTGGGGTCGGGCGGGGAGAAGTACATGTGATCGTCCGCCACGAAGGCCTCGAGTTCGGAGCGTAGTTCCTGCGTGACAAGATCGGCGGCGATGCCGAGTTCCTTTCGGGCCACACGGTCGTTGAGCTCGGCTATGGTGATGCCCGGCTCGGCCGTCAGGGCGAACGTCCCGTCCGTCAGTCTGCGAATGCCGATGATGCAGTTCATCTCCGCAAGCGAGAGGAGCGTACCGCCGGTCGGCACTGCTCCACCGACGATGCCCGTTCTCCCGGCGGACACCGTCACAGGCTCCCCGCGCTCACGCACGTCCTTGAGCACAAGGGCTACCTGCTTCTCGCTTCTCGCGAAGACCAGACGGTCAGCCGATGACGGGCCGAAGCCCGACTCGTCGGTCAGATAGTCGGCATACGACTCGATGATCTTCGATGATGAATCGATGATGGTGCAGCCGGCAAGCCCTTCACCCTTCGGCCGCACAGCTCTCACTGCAGCGCTCATTTTGTCCATCGCTCCTAGAGCTTGACGACGAGATCCTTCGGGAACTTCGTCAGGTTCTCCATCGTTCCATCCTCGTGCACGTAGACCACGTCCTCTATCCGCATACCCCACCCCTTGTCGGGGTAGTAGATCCCGGGCTCGACCGTGAAGACGTGCCCAGGCTCAAGCACATCCGCCATCCCCGGCGCATTCGACAGACGCGGGTTCTCGTGAATGTTGAGCCCGACTCCATGGCCGAGGCTGTGCACATAGCCGTTTCTCACCTGGGGATTGGTCTTCGGTGTCTCGTGTCCGTGACCCTCGAAGAAGTCGCACACCATTCCCTGGTACTTGCCCGCGCGCTCCCCCATCTTGAGAGCAGCGAGGACCGACTCGTGGATCTCCGAAAGCTGCGCATAAGCATCCAGGATCTCGGAAGAAGCCTCCCCCAACACGAACGTCCTCGTCATGTCGAAGAAATAGCCGGCGCCCTGCTCCTGCGGGAAGATATCGAATACGATCGTCTTGCCCGTCATGATCGTATCCGTGTCGTTACCCCTGCTGTGAGGTATGCCGGCGTCTCTGCCGATCGCGAAGATGGTGTCGACCTCCTCCACGAGCGTCCTCTTGGCCAGCGCGATTCGTATCTCGGTCTTGCAGTCACCGATCGTGAGCGGGGTCCCATCTGCCTTCATGAGGGTGTCACCCTCCAGCCGGTGCGACTTCCAGAAGTCGATGACATGCTGAACAACCTCACACGTCAGCCTGCCGACCTCACGGATCCTCTCGATCTCGTAGGGCTCCTTGGTTGCACGGGCCGTGATGAAGACGTTGTCGCTGTACTCACCCATCACAGTGACGTTCGACAGACCCTCGTCGAGGGCGTTCAGGCGGACGAGGTTGGCCCCCGTGTCCCCCTTGCCGTAGAAAGCCACGTTCCCGGACACACCGAGCTCATCGAAGATGATCCGGTAGTACTCGACCGACGCCTTCAGCCGGTCACCGCCCGCGTCCTTCAGGATCTTCATGAAATCGTACTTCGACGTGTCGATGACTCTGAGCCCACTCTCCTCAGCTTCCTCACGTTCCATCGTTCCACAGAGAAGCACGGGTTCCTCGCCACGTTTCTTGATGACGGTGGCGTGAGAGAGCTTGGCCCCGTTGATCATGTAGAACATGGTCGCGTTGCCCTTGACCTCTCCCTCGATCACTGCGACATCGATCCCGCGTTCTTCCATCAGTCTGTCCACGTCACGTTTCACGTTCGACCTCCCCGATCTCCGTCAGAATCCTAGATAGCCTCGAGTACGTAGTAGAGATTCCCCATCTCACCGGTGATATGCGAGTCGAGGGGAATCTCTTCGAACTTCTCCGAGTAGATGGCCCCGAGCTTGAGCGCGCCCGATTCCCCCACGAGATTGCGAAACTCCTCGTAGAACCACAACCTCAGAACGTGCGGCTCGACAAGAGTCACCGCCTGTCCGTGATCGTCTATCTCCATCCGGCAGCGCTGGTGGCTCAGGCACGTATCCTTGTCCTCGCGCACGACGCCCCACGTCGTCGTCACGGAGATACCATCGCGTTCCATCGTCCACGTATCACCCTCAGGATCCGGCTCGCAGTCGAGGGCGCATGCGATGTGGACGACGTAGATGCCTCCCGGTTTCAGTGCCTCACCGGTCAGCCTGAAATGCGAGACGATCTCCTCGTCGGTCAGAAGGTAGCCTAAGCTGTTGATCGAGTTCAAGGCCATATCGAACTCGCGATCATACGTTAGACCCGTCATCTCTCCCCGGACTGCCTCCGCCACCTCCCCGATGCCGGCCGCGGCGATCATCGAGCGTGCAAAGGCCAGCATCTCCGGGCTTCTGTCGTAGCCCGTGATCGCATACCCACGCGTGGGAAACATGCGCAGGAAGCGTCCGGTTCCGCACGCCGGCTCGAGTATCCTGTGAACATCAAACGGTACGTGTCTCTCGAAGAGCCGCTCGAAGAAATCCAGTTCGGGATTCAGATCCCAGGTGAATGCGATGTCGTAGTAAAGAGGGAGGCTGTAAAGCTCTTGGCTCATGATTGGCCTGCGTCTAGTCGGGGAAAACCTCGCTCGCTATCATCTCTACGAAGTCATCTACCTTGCGCTCGAGCTCCGGGCACGGGCGTTCACCGAAGGTCAGCACGTCCCTCACCTCGATCGCATAGATGATCGTCTCGTCGGGAACGTCGAGCCCCTGTCTGCGGCCAAACTCCAGAACCGTGGCCAGGTTCATGCCGTGCGGTGAGCACGCGTGAATGGTCCGCGCGAGTTGTTTGAGCCCTACCCTCGTCATCGTGCCCAGATCGTCCCCGATCATTATCGAGTCTACGACGACGAGCCGGTCGTATCCCAGCGATTCCTCGAGCAGGGAGAAGCCCCCCTCCTCGTTCTCCACGATGTCCACGTCGTCCCGGTCACCGAGGCGGCTTCCCAAAGCTCTCGCCACGAAGAGTCCGATCGAATCGTCGGACAGGATCGAACTACCCAGTCCAAGTATGAGTGTCTTCATGGTGTC
>DAOVNE010000317.1 GCA_030630395.1 Candidatus Eiseniibacteriota bacterium | reverse complement strand
TGGAGCGAGGCCTTGACATGGAGAGTGTCCGAGGGATCGCGGATGGGCGCATCTGCTCCGGCCGACAGGCGCACAAGACGGGCCTCGTGGACCTTATGGGGACCCTGGAGGACGCAGAGCTTCTGGCCGCAAGAATGGGGGGGATCGAGGGCGAGCCGCGGGTTGTCGAACCTGTAAAGGCCCATCGATTGACACTTGCGGATCTGGTCGGTCGATCGGTTTTAGGACTGCTGGAGCCCGCGTCCATCCGTGGCGGCGCCCAGTATCTGTTCAGACCCGGCAAGTGACCTTCACGAAAGCATTTGACAGACCCCGTGTCTGTTGCTAGGATATGTTCAGTGAGTCAAGTGGTCTCACTTTGGTTATATCTATCCATGAGACACCGCTCGAATCCCTGATACGCTATCGGCTCGCCGAGGCGGCGAGCCCGGGAGACGCGCCGGGTTCTGTGATGGGGTCTTGCTGCGCAGTCTGAGGTTCACCCCAGCGGATGGTGCGTTTCATAGCCGTTCTTCCACGGGCAGCTGGAGACGGCAAGGCCATACGAGGCGAGTGGCGGCGTGCGCCCAAGGAGAGCAGCGACATCATTTATGTCCTGCCCTTCGAGTATGATGCGCATGTGGTGCAGGGGAGCATGATGGATTCCACAGCGGAGGTTGTGGACGATGACCAAAGCGGATCTGGTAGATCGCGTAGCCGGTAGAACCGGGTTGACCAAGCGTGACGTGGCTGTGGTCGTCGAGGCGCTTCTGGACGCTATCAAGGAGGCGCTCGCGGAGCACAGACACATCGAGATCAGGGAGTTCGGAACCTTCAAGGTCAAGAAACGCAAGGCCAGCATGAAGTACAACCCGAGGGATCGATCGCAGAAGGTCATCGTACCTGAGAAGATCGTCCCTGTGTTCAAGCCGAGCAAGTTTCTGAAGGAGAGGGTCAATTGGATGGGTGAGCCCCGGACGGCTGTACCGCCGGTTCCGGGTGACGAACCAACGTCCGTGTAAGGAGGCGTATGCCGAGTCTGAAGAAGAAGCGCCGCAAGAAGATGGCGAAGCACAAGCTGAAGAAGAGGCGCCGCAAGGATCGTCACAAGAAGAAGGTCCGCTAGGGTTTGACGCGGACGAGTCTTGGTGCATTTGCCTGGACTGGCTCGTCGTCTGGAGGACCCATGGCCGAAAGAAGCAAGGACAACTGGGAGGGAAGAGAGAGGCGGCAGTCGGCGAGAGTCGACGCGCAGATCGCTCTTCAGTTGTCGGGCTCAGAGGACAGCTTTCCCGCTGAATCGCTGACAACCGAGAGTATCAATGTCGGTGCAGAGGGAATCTACTGCCAGGTCAGCCACTTTATCGCTCCGCTGACGAAGCTGCAGTTGACCATGATACTCCCGATTCGAGATCGGAAGGGTCAGGTCAAGAACGAAGTGGTGAAGACCGATGGAGTCGTCGTTCGATGCCAACCCTCGGGCGGTGACGGTGGAGGATATCGGATCGCCTGCTTCTTCACGGGGCTTGAGCCTGCGTTGCGAGACGTACTGGGTGATTACGTGCGTCAGCACGATGTGGACTAGAGGGCTCGTACGGACGCTGTTCTAGTGAGACAGATGTGTAGCAAAGAGAGAGGGCCCAGCTGAGATGCAGTTGGGCCCTTTCTCTTTGTCGCGCTGACGCGTTTCGCTGAAGATCAGAAGTGGTAGGCCGCCTCCACGACGAGGGCGGAATCCTCGAGCCGCTCGTCGTAGTCGAAGTCGGAGCCCGAACGCTCTGACACCCCGGCGATCCAGGCCGCATCGATCGTGAACACCGTGTCGATCAGGATGCCGGCTCCCAGAGTGAAGTACGCTCTGTCCTGGTCTATGTCGAGCCCCTGGTACGCCACAGGCCGCGTCATATAGCCTCCACGTAGGCGCAGAGGCAGATTGGGGATTGTGACCTCAATGCCGACTCTGAGATCCGATGTTGCCGCGTACGCGCGCTCCCGCTCTGTGCGGTCCCCGATGAATATCCGTCCGTCATAGGTCATCTCGGACCAGTTCGTGTAGTGGTAGTCGAATCCCACGGCGACGAGATCGGTGGGATTCCAGGCGATTCCCGCCCCGAAAGTGAAGGGAAGACCGATGTCGTCCTCGAAGTAGTAACTGTCGAGGAATTCCGCTCCGCCGGGACCAACAGTGCCGCCCTGTTCAGTCGCATATCCGCTGAACCTCAGGATCGTCGGTGTCTCTACGACGAGTCCCGCCGACAATGACTCGCTGAGATAGATGAGAGTCCCCATACGAAATCTCAAGCCGGCCACGTCGGAGTCGCTCTCTACGCGCAGTGAATAGGATTCGTACGCATCGGACAGACCATCCACGTCATTCGCGGTGTAGAGGAAATCCGCAGCGTAGTTTCCGTACAGGTATGATACGGCAGCGCCGAGGGAGACATTCTCGGAGGCGTCGAAGGCCACTCCGAGCGTGAGCGAGTAGATGCCGCCGCTCGAAAGGAAGTCCTCTGTCTGTCCCCACGGCCCTTCCATAACCACCGAGGTTGTGTCACTGGTCGGCTCATTCCAGGCGATTGAGTCCTTGTAGCCTACCAGGAAATCCGCTGCAAGATCGTGGATCTGGTCGATTGACAAACCCACAACAAGACTGCCCCGGAAGGTCGGGAACGGATAGGCGAACCTCAAGGATGAGATGTCCGTTGTCGTAATGCTTGT
>DAOVNE010000232.1 GCA_030630395.1 Candidatus Eiseniibacteriota bacterium | reverse complement strand
TACTGGAGTTGCCGCTCATCCGCGAGGCGGAGCGGTTCAAGGACGCTCGCGTCGAGGACGGCAACACCTGGAGCGAATTGGGAAGCTCCGGCCGACGTCGCGCGCTCCGAGAGATGCGTGAGATAAGCGGCTCGATCCTGTCCGGACTCGACTACTCGGGGGAGGTGGAGGCGATCCACTCTCACGGCTTCGGGCGCACGCTTCTTTCCCGGGGGGCGGGCGACAGGCTCGACGGCTTCGCGATACTCAGAAGCACTTCCATCAGGCGGGAGAACGCGACAGGGCGCGGCTACATTCACGCCCTCGCTGTGAGACCGGACGCGGACGGCCCGTCCGTTCTCGACGACCTCTTGCGTCAGGTCTGGGCGTCGTGCGTGGCGCTGGGGTTGGCTCGCGTAGCGGCCGGCCTGAGCGGGCGCTACCAGAGCGCGCTGCCCCTGCTCCTGGCACGCGGCTTCCGCGTGATGCGTGCAGGTATTCGGATGGTCCGCGTGCCTGTTGCGGAGGAGGTCTTCCAGACGTCCGATGCGATCCATCTGTCGAGGTGGGCGGGGTGAGGGGGGGCGCTGGCGGTCTCAAGCGGGCTCCCCGGGCACACGTCTTGACACCCAGCTTCATGCGGTTGTTAGACGCCTGATTCACGGTTCTGTGCTATTGATCAACGTGCTGACTCCGTGGGCGAGCTTCACCGGCGCCTCGCAACCCCTCTCACGCGGGATCTGCATCGGCATGCCCGGACGATTCGATCCACGACACGGGCCTCCGGAGGCAGACACTGATGCTCCCACACTCGGAAGACAGCCCACCCCGCGCTCCGCAGCCGCGCGGTCTGGCGGCGATCGCGCTCCCTGTTCTCAGCCAGCTTCGGAAGCCAGTACTCTTGGTTGGTCTTCGGGAACGTGGCGTGCTCCGGGCACCCATGCCAGAAGCATCCGTCTACAAAGACCGCGACCCGCGGCCCCGGTAACACGACATCCACGGCGATACCCTCGACGCGGCGATGCACGCGAAAGCGAAGTCCCTCGGCGTGTAGCGCGGAACGGAACGCGCATTCTGCCGTTGAGTTCTTGCTGCGGACTCTGCTCATGAGTTCGGAGCGAGTCATGGGACGTGTACGAGCAACTCTGTTTGTCCGCTTCCGCATCACTTGCCCTTTCTTGTGGACTTCGTCTTACGGGATGGTCTCTTCGCCGCTCGATCCGTTTGGTTGGACAGAAGTGTCTTGATCCTTCCCTTGATGTTCTTGCGTACTGTCCGCAGGCGAGCTTTGGCTTCAGGCGTTAGCAACGCGGTGTGTGCAACTGCGTCTCTCATTGGCTTGAACTCGGTGGCGTCCCGTACAAGCGAGGCTTCCTTCTGGTTGTGCTGCCGCTCGTCGACGAGATTCGCAAGGTACCTCATCGACAAGTAGCTAAGTTCGTTTGGGTTGCGGCGTATGTCGATGCTGATATTGCCCTTCTTCTTGCCTACATCCTCGCGCCTCTTCTGCTCTTTCGCCTCAGACTTCGCTTCTCTCGTTAGCTGAGTCTCGCGATCTTCTGCGTACTTGCGAATGACATTCTCTGAGACAAAGCACTCCGCATAGGACTCGAAATTGAACGCTGCGTCCTCGCTGAGATCGGCTACCCATGCATCGACTCTTCGCGCAGGTGTGTTCCGCCCAGTTGGCTCAAAATCCTTGACGACGGCATTGTACAGCTCCTCGGAAGCCCGCTGCGCCTTTGAGATTCTCGTGTTCTCCGGGTCGCCGGTTTTGCGGTGCTTGCACCGCCAGAGGTCCCAATCGTCAACAGTCTTCAGGAGCAGTTTCCGTAGCTCGCCAAGAAAGTCCTTGAACTTCGGGTCGTCCGCCACGATCCCCTCGCGACTGCTGGTGAACCTGTCCGTCCCGTCGTCAAGCGCATCAAAGTGAACTTGTCCATACAGGTAGTTCTCCGCAATCCTGGCAGTGGGAATGTGTTTCAGAATGTCTCGTTCTCTTAGTCGGCCGTTCACGAAGAGGTCGACACCTACGCGCTCGTCTGTTGTGAGGACCTTCAAGTCACGTGGCAGCTTCACGGACGCAAGGAATCCTCGCGCATCCGTGAGTGATACTTCCTTCGACTCGTGCTTGTCGGGTTCCTTGGCGAATGCGGTCTTCAGACCATCCACAAACGGGTCGCGGTGGGAGTCGAACTCCCAAAGAAACTCGGTCCTTTCCACCAACAAGCTGAGATCGTCGTGAGTTACCTTCTTGTCATCCACGAAGATCGCGAACGTGCTGTCTAGTAGCGAGAAGCGGAAGTACAAGGCGATCGTCTTCCGCAGAAACTTGAGACTACGCCTGACGCCATCCTTCAGTCCCTCGAAGTGTATGATGGTGCCGTGGCTGTGGCCTTGCGTGTACTTCGTGAACTGTGATCGATCGACTTGGCCAAGAACATACTGCTCCGGCGTCAAGTCCCCCGTAATCGCCGCATCAAGCATGGCGTTGTCGATTCCCCCGTCTACATAGGCGCCACCTTTGACTCTGGACAACACGCTGATTCGATCGGCGCAGGATAGTAGAGCGAGCTTACCGATTCCCTTTCTCCCGATGTACGGCCTCCCACTTGGCGACTTGCTTGTACCGTCCTTCCTCTTCGAGTATCCGATGCGCAGAAACTTGTCCTGGAAGTCGTCAGCGGTCATGCCAATGCCATCATCCTTGATCCAGAATCCACCCCCGTCTGGGTCTAGGTAGATGCGGACGTTGTGGGCGTCTGCATCCCACGCATTCGAAATCGCCTCACCAAGAACGGTCGCGAAACTGCGATACAACTGCCTCCCCAGATGATTCAGGACGCTCAGTGATATCGCGAACACGAATTGCTTCCCGGGGCTGGTCATGCGCGTACTCCTTCTCCGGCTGTTTCAGCCCGGACATGCGTCAGGAGTGCCTCTCCCAGTGCTCTGGCGAGTCTTGGGGGAACGGCGTTTCCGATCATCCGACTGACCGCCCTGCGGTTGAGTCTTTCTTCACGTGGCCAGAACTCGTACGCAGGGGGGAAGCTCTGGATCAACACCGCCTCGCGGAGTGTGATCGCTCGATCTTGCTCGGGATGGCCGAAGCGACCGTTGCCGAGCCCCGTGCAGAGGGTCGTCATCGTCGGCGCCGGCCTGTCCCACCACATGCGGCCGTAGATCGAACTGTAGCTCTTCCCTGTACTCCGCCGATGGCACGGTAGCAAGAGATGCTTCGGCCAGTGTTTCCACGTGCCGCCATTGTGGGGCGTCGCGCGGATCCGCCGCAGATTCACCGACGTTAGCCGAACTGCAACGTGCAGGGGGTCATCAGGATCCTCTTCGCCTGCGGCGAGCCGCGGGAGTCCACCGATGGCGTGACGGACTGTTCTCCACCGCGACGGCGAAGGATACCTTCCTGCTGGTACATGGATTTCGCCGATCCGCGACGCGAGCAGCACAAGGCGCCTACGTGCTTGGGGGACTCCGTAGTTCTCGCAGGGGAGGATACTCCAGTCCGTCCAGTACCCGCATGATCGCAGGATGCCCAGGAAGCGCCGAAACACCGGACCGCCCCGTTTCGCCAGTTCCGGGACATTCTCCATTGTGACCAGTTCTGGGCGGATCTGGTGCACGAATCGACCGAAGTTGTCCAGGAGGTCCCAAGCCTCGTGGGCTTCTGCTCC
>DAOVNE010000279.1 GCA_030630395.1 Candidatus Eiseniibacteriota bacterium | reverse complement strand
GAATCTTCGCCGACCCGCTTACGATCACGGGCAGCATCGGTGTCGTCATGGCGAAGCCGTCGCTTGCGGGACTGTATGAGAAGATCGATGCAACACACGAGACATTCAAGAGCAGCGAGTACGCCGACGTCTTCTCCTCAACGCGCAGGCTCACGGACGAGGAGATCGAGGTCGCCAACGAGCACATACAGTGGGTATATGATGAGTTCCTGGACAGGATCGTCGAGGGTCGCGGGATAGACAAGGAAGAGCTTCGCAAGGTGGCGGAGGGACGCGTCTACACCGGCAACCAGGCACTCGAACTCAATCTCATCGACGAGCTCGGTGGACTCAGCGACGCCGTCGCCTACGCGTGCGAGTCAATCGGGACGACACCTGAGGATGCAACGCTCGTCCTCTACCGGACTCGCAAGGGCTTCATGGATCACATCATGGAAGGGGTCTCGGTCAAGCTGGGGCTCTGGAGGCTCCTGGATCTGGGCGGCGACAGCCTGTCCGAAATGGTGCAGTTCAGGATGGCCACTTCGGAGTTTGTGCAGTAGCTGCGGGTACCGAATCCGTCGGCACACCAGCATGGAACGCAACATCTCCTCCCGACATGGGAGGAGCTGTTGTTTTCTCACATGGCACAGGCTACCTGTAGAGCTCCTTGATCCTTCCCCACGACATCGTCTCGACCACGTTCGGCTGCGTACACTCACAACCGACACCGAAGGCCCCAATGTCGCCCCCATCATGCGCCGCCAGCACACACGGTGAGCAGTCCTCTATCGTGTAGTCAGATCCACAGAAGAGTGGGTCCTCGTACCAGATGTTGGCGAAGAATGAATCCGGCCCTGCTCCGACGTGCGTCCACGGCTCGTACACGAAGTCGTTGTGGGTTATCGCCAGATTGCTGTTACCCATCGGCCCCACGATCGTCGTGTACCACTTGAAGATGTTGCTCCGAATCGCGCTGTAGGGCGAAGCGTCCTCGGCCTCGTAGTAGAACCAGTCGAGGAACGTGTTGTGAATCAGGCGGCAGCCTGCGACGTCACCGAGCAAGTCGAAGTCGTCCGTGACGAGACATCCGGTCATCCGTAGCGGAAAGCCGGGGTACTCGCTCCAGCTGCGACTCACATCCTCGATGATGCAGTCGGTGAGCGTCACGTCATTGTCGTATCGCAAGACGACGTTGCCGAGATCGCCACCATCTATCACAACTGTTGACGAAGTGGCCAACCCGCCGAATATCCACACGTCGCCCGCCGTGTCACCAGTGCTATCGAAGCTGCAGAGCCCGGCGATCTCGATGTACTCGTACCAGGATCCGGAACTCGCTACCGGAAGCTCCCCCATCGTCATTGCGTCCTCGTACCAGCCGGACAGGACGGCCTTGGTGTTGACCGTGCAACCCTCGATCGTGCTTGCCCTGTCTCCGGTCACGATTATCCAGTCGAATGTCGAGCCGTGCGCCTCGATCCCAGTGTGAACGACCGGAGGGACTGCGAACGGGTCCGCCTCGCCGATGGCGCCTCCACCGATGACGGCTCCTTCGAAGATCACGGTGCTCCCGCTCCAGACGACCGTGTGCACCTGTCTGAAATCGAACGAGTGCGCGACAGAGATGTTCTCTATCCGCGATTCCTGCGGCAGGGGCGTGTTCAGAAACTCCATGGCAGGCTCAAGCCCGTCCCAGAAGATCTGGGTCACCGACGGACCCTGACCTTCAAAGGTCAGGCACTTGCCGTCAATGACGACCGGAGCCCAGTACATGCCAGGCATGATGAGGACGGTATCGCCGTTCGCTGCGGCGTCGACGCCCTCCTGCACTGTCAGGTATTCACCGCCACCTGTGCCGTCAACGACGTGCGTGACCGCAAGCGCGGCCGACGAGCACAGAACGACGATCATCGTGGAGAGAACAGCAGTGGCAGTTCTTCGCATGACCACCTCCCTCTTGGAGTTCGGCGGCGATAGGTGTAGTGGTGGGAACCGCCGCATCAGCGACCGTCAATACCATCCTACTCCCTTCTCGCTGCGCCTGCAACCACTGCGAGATCCTGGATACCAGTGTCGGTCCACGCAATGCACGACCGTGGGCGGTGCAGTGCTGTTTCGCGATGACCCGTCTACCGGCGCCGGCCTCTCAGGTACTCGTACACCCTGCCCTCACATTTGATGATATCACCATCAACCAGGACTCGCGCGTCCTGGACAATCTCGTCGGACACCATGACGGATCCCATCAGAACTCTGAGGACAGGTGGTGAGCCGTCGGTTGTTCCAGCGAGCTCGATAAGGGTCTTGCGAAGCTCAGGTGCATAGTCAGTACCGGCGCCGATCTCGAGCGTGGGCAGCCCGGGATTCTCGATCGGGACATTTCTCAGGGCCGCTATCACCCCCTCGGGTGGGATCGGGTGCAGGTACCCTTTGATCCGGATCTCCTTCTCCAGGAACGGCTTCACGAAGAAGCTCGTCCAGGACTGCCGCTTGTGGACGCCGAGCGCGACGAATCCCATGAAGGCTCCCAGCACTCCGATAATCGTCTGGTAGACCTGAGAACGCAGGTCGCCAGACGAGAGGGAGAGCGCAGCCTCCACGCGGCCGGTGCGCCCCGCATCAGCGGCCGATGCCGACTCGACGATGCCGTCGAGAACATTGCGTCCGGCGCTCTCTTCCGAGACCGATGCTCCCTCCCCTACCATCAGTGCCTCTTCTCCACCGGCCTCCACAATCGCGGTCGGCGGCGCGATGACGTCCTCACTCAAGCTCTCGAATACCGCCGGCAGACGATCGCTCGACGATGCATGACGGTAGACGCCGCCGCTCGATTCGGATATTTGGGTCAGAAGCTCCCCGTCGACCCTCTCTGCCCTCCCAAGACCCACCGAGTAGATGGGAATCCCGGCTTCGGCGAAGAGACTCCCGAGCTCACGGAGCCGTGTTTTGCTCTCTTGGTAGATCCCATCATACTCCGCGTAGTCGTCGTAGACAGGAATGAGCTTGCCGTCGGTGAGAAGGATGACATAGGCGCTCCCGCTCTCCGCTGCAGTCCCCCCCGAGAGGGCGCGCGAGAACACCT
>DAOVNE010000135.1 GCA_030630395.1 Candidatus Eiseniibacteriota bacterium | reverse complement strand
TGTCTGTGATGTTCTTCGCCACGACAGGCGAGAGAACGTACCCGGTGATCCGGCTCTCGAAGTTCGGCGGATCACCAAAGACCTGCCGGTAGCCGTTGGGATCAGTCGCGATCGTGGTGTACTCAGCGATGAGATCATCGTAGAGCTTATCCCCGTCCCAGATCGTCCCGAAATCGGCGAGCGTATACGCGCAGATGCCGAACTTGTCGGCCACAACTGAGAGAGGTCCGGTGTCCATATACATGTACAGGCCCGGAGCGAGGTACTGCGTGGCTTCGGAGGTAGCCTCTACTACGAGAGGTGCCAGCCAGCCAATCTCAGGACCGTCGAAATCCACCATTCCCTCAGCGCGCGAAGCCAACGAGATGCCGTCGTGACCGGTGACCACAACCGCGAACCCCCGGATCTGACTGATCCCGGCAGGGTTCCAGTGAACGGCGCTGTAGTCGTCGGCCAGACCAACGAACGCGCTACCCATGGCACTGCTTCTCACGCCGACGCCGGGCGTATACAGGCCACCCGCCAGCGCAAGTATCGGACTGATGATGAGCATTATGAGAGACCAAGTCAGCACACTGTGGTTCAGACGCATGTGTTTCTTCCTCCTGAGCGTCGGGCGGCGCACTGCAGAACCCGACCGTACCTATCCGGCAGGAGCACCAGGGGGCGCACCAAAAGAGACAGTTTCATCCTTGATAACACAGCGGAATGAGCTCCGTCAAGCCCTTTCTCTGGGGCTTCCCGCGCCCTCCTCGCCTCTCAGGGCCCTCACGGCCGTGCCGCTCTCAAGAGCGCTCGATCGGACGCTTCCTGTCGGCGTGGTCACACTCAGGTGCGAGCGGGCAATGATCACACCCGGGCCCCCTCGGCCTGCAGAGCTCTCTACCGAGCCTGATCATGTTCACATGCAGGGAGAGCGCTTTGCCCCCGGGCGCCACGGCCTTGAGACCCGCGTAGATTACCTCGGCCGTGCCGTCAGGGCTCAGGATCCCGAGCCGACTGATGACACGGTGAACGTGCGTGTCGACTGGGAGTACATCTCTCCCGAGTTCAAAGAGAACTACGCATGCGGCAGTCTTCTTCCCCACCCCATGGAACCGTTCCAGGTAGGAGAGCACTTCGTCACTGTCTCTGTCCCGCAGAAACTCCAGATCGAGCTTCCCGGTTGATTCCAGGATCTCGTTCAGAATGCGCCGGATGCGAACGGACTTCGTGCGGGCCAGACCTCCTCTCCTGATGGCCTCCTCAATAGTCGCAGAGTGAGCACAGGCGACTTCATCCCACGAGGAGAAGCGTTCTCTCAATCCCGAGTATGCTCTCTTTGAGTTCACGTCGGATGTGTTCTGGGAGAGAATCGTGGCCACAAGCGCGCCTATCAGGTCGCCTCGGCCCACATGTTCAGGAACCCCGTATCGTCCTTCAAGAAGAAGCGTGATTCGGAGCAGTCGTTCGCGAGCGCCGTCAAGCACGATCGGCGTCTCCGGCGAGTCCGTAGACCAGAAGACCAACCGTGGGCTCAGGTGGCATGCCCTTCCGTATGTCGAGATCGGCTCTGTAGAAGAGACCTACCCCTCGCGCATACTCACGCGACGTTCTCTTGAGCGCCCTCTCACGAAGGTCCGGTACGCCCATAAGCGCGTGGTGCGGCCTCCACCCTCCCCCATGCCTGGGTCCGGGCTGCATGCGAGCCATCCAGAGACCCATCCAGCAACCGTAGAGCTGTGAGACGAGCTGAGCCGCATCCATGCCGCCTTCGATCAGCTCGGCAAGCCGCGCGAGCGCGTCCCCCTGTCTCTGCTCAGCCACCGACAGAGCCAGGTCCCTGAGACTTGATGCTTTTGCCCCCACGACCTGTTCCACATCATCCAGGGTCACAGCCGGTCTGCCTTCCGCATACGAGGACAGCTTGTCGAGTTCGTTGCCTATCCTGCTGAGCCGCCCGTCCGTCCAGTCCAGAAGAACGAGCAGAGCGTCCCGCGTAAGAGAGACATCTCGCTCGGACGCCATGCGATCGACCATGGCCACGAGCGTTTCGCCGTCGGGGCGGTTGCACTCCACGACGGCCGCACTTCCGAGTGCTTCGCGCTCGAACTTGTTCTTGCTGCCCAGTCGCTTGGAGGTTATGAGCGCGAGGCACGAGCATTCGACGGGGTCTTTCATGTACTCGAGTAGTTTCGTGCGGTGTGTTTGTGCGAGTTCGTCGAACTCGTAGACGACAGTCAGGCGCCTCTCGGACAACATAGGCACTGTTCCGGCAGCCGCCACGATCGCTTCAGCCGTGGTCTCCCGCCCGGTCAGGCTCGCGAAGTCGAACGGCTCGCTACCGGGCGCCAGCACCGCTCGTTTGAGGATGGCCACGCCGAGCCGCGCGATGTACGACTCCTCGCCGTGGAAAAGATAGACAGGGGCGAATTCCCGGCGCTCGACGGCTTCCTGAAATGCAGAGAACGTCACGTTGCTTTCCCTCTACCAGCCTTGCACGGTTCGCGAGAGAACATCCTGCGCCAGCTTCTCCAGGGCGCGTTCCTGGGCCTCTTCCTCAGTGGCCAGCTCTCCATCCTCACCGCTGACCGAGTAGACGGCCCAGCCCGTGATTTCGCTTTCCCACACGACGGTACCGTTCGTAAGGTCCTCATACGATAGTCTCGCAACAACGTTTACCTTGTACTCGCGCGGGCTGCCGCCGGCATCGTAGGACAGAACGGGACGCGAATACCGCACGACCGTGCCGCGCAGAATCGAATCGGCCTCGTCCTCACCCATGACCCTGAGGCTGTTGTCATCTGAAAACACCTCTATCAGCGCGTCCGTCAGATCCTGACCGACCGCGAATTCCACCGTCTCATTCTCCATAACCGGGATGGCTATGCTCGCGATGTGCGTCTTCACTGAGGCGGAGAAGCCGTAGTGGGAGCACCCGGTCAGCACAATCGCTACCAGCAGCATCACAGCCAGCGCTACCGCCGCCGGGATGGCCACCGCCGGGAACCGACAAGCACGCCTGAGTGCTGTCTCCTGCCCACCAAGTCGCCTCAAGCCTCTCTCACCCGCTTTCTTAGCGTGTTCCTGCTGATACCCAAGAGCCGTGCAGCCTTGACCTGATTCCCATCCACGGCCTCGAGCGCCGCTTCCGCGAGTACGCGTTCCATCTCCGACACTATGACCCTATCGATATCCGTTTCCTTGAGAGCAAGGCGCTTCTCGAGTTCGTATCTCACTGCGTTCTCAAGCCCCGATGCCTGCCCAAGCTGCATGCCCGGCCACGACTCCTGCCCGTCGCGCAATGCCTCGAAATCCTCGGGCATCACGACTCCGGTCCGATTCAACGCCACCGCGCGCTGAACGACCTGCTCAAGCTCGCGCACATTGCCCGGCCAGGGGTAGCGCTGCAGGAGCTCTATGGCCGCCGGAGAGATGCCATCTATGTCGCGATGCATCTTGGCCTCGGCACGCTTCAGAAAATGCTCCGCCAGACAGGGAATATCGTCTCGCCTGTCCCTGAGTGGCGGCATGAACACGGAGACTACCTTGAGACGATAGAACAAGTCTACACGGAATCCTCCGCTCTTCATGCAACCCACGAGACTGGCGCCGGCTGCTGCGATCACCCTGACGTCAGTGCTGACTCTCTTCCTTGAACGCGGCCGCTCGAAATAGCCGTCCTCCAGAACCGTAAGAAGCCTGGCCTGGTTCTCGAGTCCCATCGCGTCGATCTCATCAATGAAGATCGTACCGCCATCGGCCACTTCCATACGGCTCGGCCCGCGGCTCTTCCCCTCCCCGCCTCGACCGAACAGATCTATCTCCAGAGACTCCGGCGCAAGCGCCGAGCAGTTCACGGCAACAAACGGAGAGTCCCTGCGACTGCTATTGTAGTGAAGGGCTCTGGCCACGAGTTCCTTGCCGGTGCCCGGCTCACCCTGGACGAGCACGCAAGCGTCGGTATCGGCAACCTGGCCGATGAGCTTGTGGATCTCGATCATCTCGGGCGTCTTGCCGACCACGGCACCCAATTCTGCAACATCACCGGGTCCCGGAGATCCGATGGTCTGTATCATCCCGCCATCATCCGAAAGCGCGCGACGCCCCGCATCCTCAAGAGCACCCGGCAGCGTCTCTCTCGGAAGGTAGTCGTACGCTCCCTCACGCATCGACTCGATCGCTCCCAGACTGCTCGTCTGTTCGGCGACGACGATGATGCACACGCGTCTGCTGAGCCCTTTGATGGCCTGCAGAACGTCCACAACCGGCATGTCAGTGATTCCGTGTTCGACAACAATGAGATCGGGAGGTTCCGTTTGAGCGGCGGCGAGCATCGCGGCTGTGTCGACCCACACCGTGGAATCGTACAGCAAGGACGGCAGCCCACGCAGGATCTCCTCCGCCTGGGACTCGCTGGAATCCAGAATCCAGACTCGCTTCAAGCTTGCCCTCCGGAAACGACGATGCCCCGCCAGGGCGTCCTCACCCGCGGGTCGCACTGCCACACACCCAGCTTGGGAAACACGCTAGGCTTGAGCACTGTGCTCTCTGAACCAGTCTACCGTCAGCTGAAGCCCATCCCTGAAGCCGAGCAGAGGCTCGTATTCAAGGACCTCTCGCGCTCGGGCGATGTCGGCATAGGAGTGTTTGACGTCCCCGGGCCGGGAATCGGCGTATTTCGCTTCCGCGCTCGAGCCGATGATATCGCACAACGCCGCGAACAGCTCGTTTACAGTCACCGTCTCGCCCATCGCCACATTGAAGACCCCTCCGGGCGCATCTGCGCTGTCGCCCGCCAGGATGTTCGCCTCCACTACGCTTGAGATGTGCGTGAAGTCACGTGACTGCTCGCCATCTCCGTAAATGGTCGGTGCGCCGCCCTTCAAGAGCGCGGTCGTGAAAATGGGCACGGCTGCGGCATACTGCGAGCCGGGATCCTGCCTGGGACCGAATACGTTGAAGTACCTGAGGCAGACCGCCTCGATATCGTAGAGACCGTCGAAGCTCAGGCAGTAGTGCTCCCCTGCCAGTTTGGCAACGGCGTACGGGGACA
>DAOVNE010000027.1 GCA_030630395.1 Candidatus Eiseniibacteriota bacterium | reverse complement strand
GGGGGCGCGCTCATGCCGGCGGGGATATCGATGGCGAATGAGATGGACGCGATGTTGTCAAACGCCGAGCTAGGACACGAGACCGTGACGTACGCGGTCATCTCATCGTAGAGATCCGGGTCGATCCGAGGAGTGTACGACCCGTCGTTTGCGAACATGATATTGACAGCAGGCCAATACGGAAGCGGATTCGCTGTCGCACCCGTGGCCGCGAGTAGCAGAACGAGCAGAACGATAGCAATGCGCATGTGCCACCTCCTTGCTGAAGCACTCCTCGCCGAATGGTACCATCTCTGTCCGATGCATCGGAGCGCGCAACCGACCGGATCAGCGATAGAGCGACTTCATTGTGCCCCAACTCCAGGTGGAATCGTCGCCGACGGTCGTCTGCACGCACGGCTCGTACACCGTCTCGACGAAGGGCGCGCATTGCCCGTCGACCTCAACCTCCCAGGTCCCGACGAACCCCGTGCCCTCCAGGCGGATTTTCCAGATGCTCACCGCATAGAGACCCGGCTCCAGGCCGCCGATCACGATCTCGTTGTCGAAGCAGCAGTTGCAGTAGCAGGGACCGTCTTCGTAGGCCTCCGCCTCCACGATCGAAATCGAGAACCCCTCGACGTCCACGGCGAAGTCTATCCAGGCGCAGCAGTTGAACTCGGTCTGTGTGTGGTGGCAGATGATCGTACCGGGGTCGGTGTCGAAGATTACTTGCTCATCGCAGATCTGGGCCTGTGCGGACCCTACGGCAAGAAGAGCGGTGGCAAGCACGGCGATGGTGTTCACGTATCGCATGCCAACCTCCCTTTTCCAGCCATGCCCGGTGCGGCACGGCATGCGCCCACGTAAGGAGCATATTTATCATAGCACAAGAGCGGCGGATCCGCAGTGCTATTGCACGGAGAGTGTGACGGGCAGCACAGGGAAGTGCAGACGGCAAGGGGATGTGTCTGGGCGTTGTGTCCACTCGTTCTCCCGCCCTTCTGGGTGTATACTTTGGCCGACGAGAGGCCCTCATGCGGAGATGTAAATGAGCCCCCGTTCATTCGTCGCGCTCAGCGTACTGCTAGCCGTCTCACTGGTCGCGGCCGGCCCGATGCCGGCTGTGCACTCACAGACCCCGACATCGCGGGCGCCTCTCGCAATGCTCTGGGGTGACGTGCCGTGGCCGGATGACGAGCGAAGAGATGCCACTCCTCGCGATACTGTCGCGGACAGCACGCTCCCACACGCGACTGATGCGGAGGCACTTGCTCGCGCTCACGCACCGGGGGACATCTTCCTTCGCCTGCCACCCGACAGCCTCCTTGTCGCTCTCATGGACTCGACCAGTCTCGACAGAGTGACTTCAACCATTCAGCACATGCAGGACTACGGAACCAGATATGTCGCCGCCGACTCGTGCTGGGCGGCGGGCTATTGGATTCGCGACCAGTTCATCGAGTACGGACTCACCGACGTCGAACTCGACACATTCAGATGCTGGACCTTCCAGGACACGGTCGATGCGATGAACGTCGTCGCCTGGAAGCAGGGCTCGTCGCGCCCAGATGAATACGTCGTAATCGGCGGCCACTACGACTCGGTCACCACGGACAACTTCACCGATCCCGATGCTCCAGCCCCGGGCGCCGACGATAACGGTACAGGGATAGCGGGCGTTCTTGAGGCCGCCAGGCTCCTCGCAGACCTGGAGCTCGAACGGAGTGTCATCTTCGCCTGCTGGTCGGGCGAGGAGTTGGGCTTGAGGGGAAGCCACGCCTGGGTGAGCGACGCTGTCGCTTCCGGACTCGACATCGTCATCTATCTCAACATGGACTGCCTCGGGTACCCGGACGAACCTGACCCGACCGCCATCGTCTACTCGGACTCATCATCCCTCGCCGTGGCAGCCCTCATGTGCGATCTCATCACGGAGAACACCGACTACGGCTGCATCACGAGGGTGCGGCCGATTGGCGCGAGCGACCAGAACAGCTTCTGGAACGCGGGCTACAATGTGCTCGACACGAGCGCGGGCGCGGGGTGGTCTCCGTATCACCACACGACTGACGATGTCATTGAGAATGTGGACCTGCCGATGTGCCGCGCGCTCGCTGCCGTCAACGTTGCCACCGGCGCGGCCGTTGCAGGAGTCGTCGGAGAGGAACCCAACCTCCCGCCGGAGACGGTTCTCGCCGAGAACTGCGCAGCTACTCACTCGCTTCTCACACTCCAGCCGCTCTTCGAGTGGCGAGCCATCGATTTCGATGGGGACATAGCCTTCCACGAGTACCGCGTCACCCAACTTCCGGAGTACGTGGGCGAAGCGTGTATCGAGGAGGTCCGCCTCGAGCGCGAGTGGATTGAGCTTCCCGCGAGTCAGACATCGATCGTGCCGCCCGGTCTCACGGAGGGCGACTACAGGTTCGAGATCCGGACGATCGATGATAGTGGTGTTGCGGACCCCACACCTGCATCACACACGTTCACAGCAACCGGCTCCTTCTGCCCCACCCTCCGCGTGGGAATAGGCGCCATCCAAGAAACGGTCGAGTTCTCAGGTCCCTGGTCGCCCGGGAGCAGCCCGAGGTTCGAGGTCTTCGAGGGAGAGCGTCTTGTCTTCGAGCTTGAGGCATCAGCCGACGACTACTGCGGGACGGCGGATGCCGTGGCCTTCGCTATCGGTGACACAGTCGACTGGTCGGAATGGGAAAGCGTGCCGCACGATTTCGTCATCGTGCCGGAGCTTGGTGACACCGCCGTCTACTTCCTGACTGAAGACGAGAACGGCTCCCGCACGATCGGCAAGGTCGCGATCGCTCCAGTGCAAGCCGGGATGGCGTCGCCACTTCTTCACATCGACGACTGGTTCGGACAATCGGTACCTGAGGCCGTACACGATGCGTTCTACGACTCTATTCTGTCCGGGTTGGAACACGACACCTGGGATCCCTACGAGCATTTCTCGGGTATATACCCCCAGCTCCCATCGATGCAGGACCTCGCGGGCTACCGGACTGTTCTCTGGAGCCTCGGCGCCAGCGCGACCTTGCTTCACCCCGCGCAGTCCGAGGCCGGCTATCACGCGATCGAGGGCTTCGTCCGGGCCGGAGGCAATCTCATCATCGAGGGACACTCCGCCATTCACGCGCTCGCGGCCAACGGCCAGTTCGAGCTATGGCGGACGTTCGACGCGGGGGAATTCATTCACGACCATGCGGGGATCGACAGTATGTACAACACGGGTTCACTGTCCAACCCCGAGGTCCCGGCTTCCTATGGATACGCGTTCCTTGGGGGCATCTCGATCGCTCCGTGGAGCTACCCGCACCTCCCGGTGGACACGCTTGTGAAATGGGAGGGGGGGCATGCCACATACGGTGGCCTACCCGACTGCGAGGTCTACAGGCCTTCCCCGGCCACGACGAGGCTTCACCTCTTTGATGCCTACCTCAACGCGGACCTCGATGAGAAACCGTGCGCGACGCTCAGGCTCGCGGAGAACGGCACTGGTTCGCTCGCCGTACTCGGATTCCCTCTATACTATATAGAGACCGACGCGGCCACGAACGTGGTTCTGGCGCTTCTTGAGAACATGACCGAGTGGCAGGAGCCGGCGCTGCTCGTCGGCTTCAGCTGGGAGGAGACACCTGATTCCACGGCGTTCACCTGGTATCTCTCGCCCTGGGACGGGCCGCTTGGGTGCTACCTGGAGCGCCGGATCACTGGGTCGGACGACGATTACGCATCCCTCACCTTGTCGCCCCTCTCGCCGGACGCAGTGGGATGGTATCACTATACAGATTCGTCCTCTGTTGCGTGGACCAGCTACAGCTACCGTCTGCGCGTCCTTGAGTGCTGCGGGAGTACCACCATCCACGGCCCGTGGGAGATAGCGACCCCCTTTGACACATCCGTCCCCAGGCTTCTTCCGCCTTTCCCGAACCCGACGACGGGGGAGACCGTGATCCGATATGTCGTCGAGGCGGACCACAGGTGGACGTCCGTGGACGTCTTCTCTCTCGACGGGCGCCTCGTCAGGTCCCTCGTCGAAGGTCCGCGCCAAGCGGGTGGCTACACGGCCTACTGGGACGGAACGGGCAGCGATGGCAGGAGTGTTGCTGCCGGCGTCTACTTCGTGAGGGTGCGCATCGGGACGTCGGAGCTCGAACGGAAAGTCGTCGTGCTCCGATAGTGTTCTGCGATCCGGGCCGTGCCGGTCCAGATTCTTCTTTGTTGACCGCAGACTCCGGGAATCGTAGATTCACATGGACATTGATCTCACCGGGCGCCGAAAGGCCGTTCAGGGGAAACCGGTCCAAAACCGGTGCTGTCCCGCAACTGTAGTCGGGGACGAACCCTTCGAGGCCGCGCTCGGATAGCGCGGTCTTCTGGGCAGTAGGACGATCCGAGAGCCAGAATACCTGCCGGTGGGAGTGCTCGTCGGTCCGTGGACAGACCGAGAGACGGGCGTGCGAATCAACTGCGCGAGCGCTTACTCCATCCGGCATGCATAGCGGCGCCCCGCGGGGATTCCTCCCATCGGTTTGTCCTTGGGGGGAAACCCATGGGGCGTCGTTTCATATACATTCTCGCCATCCTTCTCCTGGCTTCTCCAGCCGTCGCGGATGATCACACCGAGCCTGCCCCGCTCACCGGTATCGTCGATACGCTCGAGGTCATCTCCGACCGCCCGCAACGGCTCGAGGTCTTGCCCACGTTCGCAACCGTCCACGAGATCGCGGACGAACTCGGCCGCGTCTTGACCGTGACAGACGTCATTGAGAGGGGCGCCGGTGTCCACGTGAGGCGATACGGTGGGCTTGGAGCCTACAGCACCGCCTCCATTCGAGCGAGTTCGCCCGGACAGGTCCAGATCTACATGGACGGCGTCCCAATGAACTCCATCAGCTACGGAGCGACCAACCTTGCGGATCTTCCCCTCGACAGTCTGGAGCGCATCGAGGTCTACAGGGGTGGCGCGCCCGTGGGGTTCGGAAGCCCCGGGATAGGCGGCGTTGTGAATCTCGTGACGCGGTCCCCCGGAACCGGCCGCGCCACGGCGGCGCTGTCTGCTGGTAGCTGCGAGACTATCAGAATCGACCTTCTGCGCTCCGGGAGCTTCCGGCCCTGCACGGGAGGCTCTGCCGCTGCCCGTGGCGCCGCTGCCGACCGGGAAGCCGCGCTGGACTACACCGTGGTCTTCCACCACCTTCAGAGCGAGGGCGACTTCGAGTACCTCGACCGCCACGGCACGCCAGAGAACGCGGACGACGACGAAGTTGTTGCGAGAGAGAACAATGACTTCCAGCAGAGCGATTTTCTCGTGAGGTTCGACACCGGCCCCTGGGACGGCTGGAAGACCGAAGCGTCGAACGAGGTCTTCTGGAAGCGGAGCGGTGTTCCTGGGATTGAGAATGTACACATCAAGAGCGTACATTACAGGATCTTCCGGAACACCGCCCGCATCTCGGTTGAGCCGCCGCCTGTCGCAGGGGGCGCGCTCTCGTGCAGGATCTCGGGCTTCCACGTCACCAGACGGGACCGCTTCTACAACCCGGACAATGAGGTTGGATTCGACAGATCCGACTCGGACGACAGAAGCTGGAACTACGGTGCGAATCTGCTTTCGGGCTTCGATTGGCATGCTGCCCACCAGTCGCTGAGCCTGTTCGCGGAGGTCAGGCGCGAGCGTTTCATACCGGAAAGCTCGAATCCCGCCATCGGCGTCGGCTTCACCAGGAAGCGCACTGCCTACTCCCTGTCCGCTGAGGATAAGCTCTTCCTCCTGGGCGGCAGACTCAAGCTAGTGGCCGGGTACAGGTATCAGGAATCGGCCGACAACTACGCGGGACCCCTTCCCATCGGCGGACCTCCCGAACCACTCACGGAAGCTCATCGCGCGGACTTCCACGGCCCCTGCTTCGGCGCGCAGATGCGCCTCTGCCCACGGGTAACGCTCAAGGCCAACCGCACGCGCTTCGCCCGGTTCCCGTCGATGATCGAGCTCTTCGGGGCAAGCGGGTTCATCAAGGGAAACACCGAACTCCTGCCGGAGGAGGGAACGACGACGGACGTCGGGATCGTGCTCCGGTCCAGCCCGTCTTCTTCCGGAGGCGCCTTTCTCGAGGCGGTCCTCTTCTGGGCCGAGCGGGACGACCTGATCGTGTTCCTTCAGAATTCCCAGCGCACGGTCAAGGCGTTCAACCTGGAATCGGCAAGCGTCGAGGGGATCGAACTCACTGCGCGCTATTCGTGGAGGGCGGGCCTCAACCTGTCGGCCTCCTACACGTTCCAGGACGCGAGTAACGAAGGCCCCTCCCCGACCTACAACGGGAAGAGACTCCCGTACGAGCCCCGGCACGACCTCTTCGTGCGAACGGAATGGAGAGGGCGCGCGGGGTCAGTCTGGCACGAGTATCACCATCAGGGAGAGGCCTACCGCGACCAGGCGAACCTTGAGGAGAACCTGAGTCCCCCGTCACACATTCACAACGCGGGAGGAAGTATCAGCCTGGTTCCCGGCACACTATCGCTGGCGATCGAGGTTCAGAATCTGACCGACGAGCGCATCGTCGACGTCGAGGGCTACCCGCTTCCGGGGAGAACACTCCATATGACACTGCTTGTGGAGGCACGATAGTCAGGGAAGGAGAAGGGAGACCGCATGGACCGCACGAGACGACGCTGTTTGATGTTCATTGCCATCCTCACCACAGCTGCGCTCATACCACTGTCGGGAGAGGGCGCGGGGCCTCCCTGGGACTATGTTGTCTCCGTGAACTCGGACTACTACGTCAGCGGCCGCGTGTCGGTTGTAGACGTCATACCGCCGTGGAGCGTTGACGACCCCGTGGCGACCATTCACAGTGACGCGGACGCCAAGCTCTACGACGGGCTCATCTATGTGATCAACCATCTCTACGGGGACAACATCCAGGTCCTCGATCCGTCGCAGGACTTCGCCACAATCCTGCAGTTCTCGGTCGGTCCCGGGAGCAACCCGCAAGACATAGCGTTCGTATCGGAAAGCCGCGCGTACGTCTCCAGGAACGAGAGTGTGCTTCTTTATGAGGTCGACCCGACGACCGGCGCCGTCACGGACTCCATCGACCTATCCGCTCTGGCCGATGCGGACGGCCTGCCTGAGATGTCGGGCATGGCTCTCCGCGGCGGGCTCCTCTTTGTGGCGGTGCAGCGCCTGGACCGAGACTACTACTGGACCCCCGTCCCGCCATCCTATCTCGCCGTCGTCGACACGGCGACGAACGAGCTCGTGGACGTCGACACCGTGTCACCCGGCATCCAGGGCATCGAACTCCCCGCCACCAATCCCTACAGGGACATCTTGGTCGATGAGAACACCGGCCTTCTCTACGTGGCGTGCAGCGGGAACTGGGGTTCGCTCGACGGCGGCATCGTCGAGGTCGATCCGGTCGCGCTTGAGGCCATCCGATTCGTGTCGACCGAGGCGCAACTCGGTGGTGATCTCTATGACTTCACCTTTCCTGTGTCCGGTCGCGCACACGCGGTTATCTCAACATCATATCCGTCTTGGGAGCAGTTCTGCGTCGCGTTCGACTGGTCGACCGGCGAGAAGATCAGCAACGTGTGGAAGCCGGGCGGCTACGACGTGATGGATGTCGAGGTGCATGAGGGCAGCGGGCAGCTGTTTCTCGCCGACAGGACGTACGCATCGCCTGGCATCCGCGTCTTCGACGTGGGCAACGGGTGTCAGCTCACAACAGGTCCCATCGGCGCGACGCTGCCTCCGCACGACCTCCTCGTGGTGGGAAGCGAAGTCACAGCCGTCGAGCCGGCTGACGACGTAGCGTCTCTCTGTCTCTCGGCGCATCCGAATCCATCGAGTGGGGACTGCGCTCTGGCCTTCCAGCTTCCGGGAGCAGATCGGGTGCGGGCGGCCGTGTACGATGTGAGAGGCCGACTTGTGCGCGTGCTTGCCGATCGATCATTCGATCCGGGAGAGGTGTCGCTCGCGTGGGATGGCCGCGACGAGCAGGGGAGCGCCGTAGCCAGCGCCGTCTACTTCGTCCGAGTGCAAACCGGGGCGTCCGAACTCGAGCGCAAGATTCTCATCCTCCGGTGACGGCGAGCGGCCCCTGTTGTGTCGCGCTCTGCTGCTGTGGGGCAGCTCCGTCTCAATTGACCCCCCATCAGTCCCGTGCTATATTCGCCATCGAAATCGATGGAGGTAGCGGCCTACCCTACCCCACCGTCCGGGCGCCCAAGCCCCACGAACACACCGATCCAGGAGCCCTGCGTGGATTATCTGAAAGAGATCGCGAAAATCGGCATCGAGCGGAGCAAGGACTACCCGGATGAGTCCTTCAGGATTCGCGGACTCTGGCGAACGGATCTTCTGTTCAAACCGAACCCCTCCGAGCGGACATTCGACTACACGTTTCTCCTTGTTCAGACGTTCGGGGAGGGAGCCTGCTACTGTTCGACCGTCCCGGCTCTGGAGAAGGGACAGTCTCTTCTCGGGCAGGATTGCCGTGAGGTTGAGCACGAGTACCGCTGCTTCGAGGTCGCCACCACGGACGCCATGTTCTCCGCCTTCGAGAAGCACCCTGACGACAGGTTCTGCGAGACGGGATGCTCCCGGAAGAAGACGCTCTGGAGAAGCGATATCGTCGTGACCGAGGTCATGCGTCAACTCGAGGAGCTGGACAGGCCTGGCGGTCGCGTCGTCAACGTCGGCGTGATCGGGAACATCGTCAAGATGCTCTCCGACCGCGGAGTGCACGTCGTCGGCACGGACGAGGATCCTGCGATCGTTGGCACCGAGATAGACGGCGTGCCCGTGTTCAACGAGGACCGGACGCTGGAACTGAACGAGGAATCCGACGTCGCTGTGATGACGGGCATGATTATCTCCACGGATACGATGGATGACATCATCAAGACCGCCAAGAGAGCCGGAACCCGGATCGTTCTGTTCTGCGAGACCGGGGCGAACCTCTGCGGGGAGTATGTGAAGATGGGCATCGACACGGCGATCGCAGAGCCGTTCCCGTTCTACGTCTTCGGTGGCACCTCAAGAATAGACGTCTACAGAAGGAAATAGCCGCGAGGAGGAGCAACTGCTTAGGAACTTCACACACAAGGACGGCGTACTTGAGATCGGCGGTGTCCCTGTAACGCACCTTGCGGGGGAGTGTGGGACCCCGACGTATGTCTACGACGGCGACAGGATCCGTGAGCGTTTCCGCGCCATCAGAAGCGCCTTCCCGTCATTTGAGATCTTCTACTCGATGAAGGCGAATCCGTCCCTCGCTGTCGTAGGGCTACTGATGGAGCTTGGGGCGGGGGTGGAACTTGCATCCGGCGGCGAGCTGTTTGTCGCAAGAGAGATCGGGTTTGATCCACTCGATATCGTGTTCGCCGGCCCCGGAAAGACCGATCGCGAGCTCGAGGACGCCATCCTGGCCAGGATCTTCGCCATCAATGTCGAGTCATTGAGAGAGCTCGAACGGATATCGCACATATCGGGACTGCTTCGTGTCCCGGCACGTGTGGCCTTGAGAATCAACACGTCCGCCGGTCTCACGAAGGTGGGTGGCGGCTCAACGGGCCCGCTTCACGAACAGATGGCCGGCGGCCCGAGCAAGTTCGGAATCGACGAGGAGAAGCTCGATGATCTTCCCAATCATTGGGACAGGAAGATGATCGACATCGTCGGCGTGCACGTCTACACGGCAAGCCAGATTCTTCACGCGGACGAGGTTGTGGCGAATGCCGAGCGCACGGTAGCGACCGCACGACGTGTGGAGGATCTGATCGGCGGCAAGCTCGAATCGATCGACTTCGGCGGCGGCCTCGGCGTGCCGCATTACGAGAAGGAAGAACAGCTCGATCTGCCGGCTCTCGGTGCTGAGGTCGAGAATGTGTTTGCCCCCTACTCCCAACGCGATGGGTTCCGTCTCATCCTGGAGCTGGGCAGAATCCTCGTGTCCGAGTGCGGCGTCTATCTGTCGCGCGTGCTCGAACTCAAGGAGTCAAGGGGAGAGCGCTTCGTCATCACCGACGGTGGCATAAACCAGTTCGTCCGGCCGATGCTCATGAAGGTCCATCACGAAGCGGCCGTCGTGAACAAGCTCGAGCAGCCGGGGACCGTGAGCGCCAAGGTCACAGGTCCGCTCTGCACGCCGATCGATGTGACAAGCCAGGAGATCAAGACACCTGACAGTATCGCGATAGACGATCTCATCGGCATCTTCAATGCC
>DAOVNE010000155.1 GCA_030630395.1 Candidatus Eiseniibacteriota bacterium | reverse complement strand
GTGGCCGACAAGTTCGGCATCTGCGCGTATACGCTCGCCGATTTCTGGACGATCTGGGACGGGGAGAAGCGCTTCGATGATCTCATCGCTGAGGATACCACGATCGGGACTTATCCCAACGTCGACCGGCAGGTCCTTGGTGATCCACCGAACTTCGAGAGCCGGATCACCGGGTACGTTCTCTCGCCTGTCGTGGCGAAGAACATCACAGACAACATCTCGATAGGCGTCTCCGGGCACATGGTCTACGGGAGTTTCCACCTCCTTGATGGAGGGTGGTACGAGGAGTCATTCGAGGACTCGTCATACCTGTTCTCGTTCCAGTCTGAGGAGAACCTCACGGGTTGGGGCTACGGTGCTACGGTGGGGCTGCTCTACGACGTGAGTTCAAAGATCTCTGTCGGGGCAAGCGTCAGAACACCTCTCACGGTGAGCCTTGATGGTGATATCGAGTTCTCGTCGGTGTTGGACACTCTGGCGCTCGGGAAGCACGCAGAGGAGATGGAGTTCACGTTCCCGATGTGGGCAGGCGTCGGTCTGGCCTACCGCGGGTTCCTCTTTGACAGTCTCACGATGACCGCAGACGTGCACTGGACACAGTGGTCGAAGGTCTCGGAGTTCACGCGAGTGATGGCGGTGGATGTCCCGGATGACCAGGATTTCCTCACGCCGCTGACGACGCTCAACTGGGAGGACACGATCGAGTTTCACCTCGGCTTTGAGACACAGTTGTCGCGAGCGGCCGCTCTCAGATTCGGGTATGCGAGTATTCCCGAGACGGGCAGCGTGGAGGATTACTCCTTCATTCTGCCGCAGGGTGCACACAACGTAGTGTCATTCGGCTTTGGCTATCGTCAGGACCGCTGGAGCGCCGACGTGACGCTGGCGTACATGATGGGTGCAGCGGTCACGAAGGCAGCGCCCGACGCAGTGGGCGATTGGTCGCAGGGCAAGAACCTTCATGATGAGATGGTGCCGAGCCTCTCGTTCACCTATCTCTTCTAGCAATACAGTTGAGCACCAGTGAGCGCACGGCCGACACCGAGACTAAGGTGCCGGCCGTGCTGTCAAATGGGCCCGTTCACGAGACGCCCCACTGAGAGAGGTCGTGGTTCATGAATCGCTATCCCTTCGCTGAGATAGAGTCTAAGTGGCAGGACAGGTGGGAGGAGCTGGGGCTCTTCCGCTGTCCGACAGAGGCCCGCGACACGTTCTTCTGCCTCGTGATGTATCCCTATCCCTCTGGTGATCTCCATGTTGGACACGGGCGGAACTACATCATCGGCGATGCGGTCGCACGCTACATGATGATGCGTGGCAGAACGGTTCTCACGCCGATGGGCTGGGACGCGTTCGGGCTGCCGGCGGAGAACGCCGCCATCGAACGCGACATCCATCCACCCGTTTGGACCGACGCCAACATCATCAAGATGAAGCGCCAGTTCAAGCGGTGGGGGATAGGATACGACTGGGACAGGGAGATATCATCACACACCCCGGAGTTCTATAAATGGACTCAATGGATCTTCGTGCGAATGTTCAAGGAGGGGCTTGCATTCAGGAAGGCCGCGCCGGTCAATTGGTGCCCTTCGTGCGCGACGGTTCTCGCCAACGAGCAGGTAGTAGACGGGAAGTGCGAACGCTGCGAGTCGGTCGTGGGTATGAGAGATCTCGAGCAGTGGTTCTTCCGAATCACCGAGTACGCGGATAGGCTGCTCGACGGACTTGATGAGCTTGACGGCTGGCCTGATCGTGTGAAGACGATGCAGCGGCACTGGATCGGGCGAAGCGAGGGTGTGGAGATCGACTTCACGATCGCCGAGACGGGAGATCCACTGCCTTGCTTCACGACGCGCGTGGACACGGTGTTCGGCGTGACCTACATGGTCATGGCTGCAGAGCACCCCATGGTGCGGCGACTGGTCGCGGGGGGTGAGCGCGAGCAGGAAGTGCTGGCGTTTGCCGAGCGAGTGAAGGCGCAGGGGAGCTTCGAGCGGTCTGCCGCCGACGTGAAGAAAGAGGGCATCCGGACAGGGTTCCACGTGATCAACCCGGTCAACGGCGAGAAGATCCCACTCTGGGTTGCTAACTACGTTCTGATGGAGTACGGAACAGGTGCAGTCATGGCTGTACCTGCTCACGACCAGCGGGACTTCGAATTCGCACGGGAGTATGAGCTCCCAGTGCGCCTGGTCATAGATGATCCCGACGAAGGGTTGGACGGCGCCTCGATGACCGAAGCGTATGTCGAGAACGGCACACAGGTGAACTCCGGGCAGTTCGACGGCCTCTCGAATACGGAGGCGATGGAGCGCATCGCCGACTGGATGGAGAAGGAGGGCACGGGCCGACGGGCGATCAGCTACCGTCTGCGGGACTGGCTCGTATCGCGGCAGCGCTACTGGGGCACGCCGATCCCGATCATCTACTGTGACGATTGCGGCCCGCAGCCTGTGCCGGAGGAAGATCTTCCCGTTCTGCTCCCGACGGACGTCGAGTTCACGGGCAAGGGAGAGTCGCCACTCACCACATCGAGCACCTTCCTCGACGCCCCCTGTCCGAAGTGCGGCAAACCGGGCAGACGCGAGACGGATACGCTCGACACATTCGTCGATTCGAGCTGGTACCTCTTGAGATACATCAGTCCACGTGAAGACACGCTTCCATTCATCAGGGCGGACGTCGACCGATGGCTGCCGGTGGACCAGTACATAGGCGGGGTCGAGCATGCCTGCGGACACCTGATCTTCGTGAGGTTCATGACGAAGGTGCTCTTTGACATGGGGCTCACGGGTTTCGAGGAGCCGATCGAGCGACTCTTCTCGCAGGGGATGATCTACAAGAACGGCTTCAAGATGTCAAAATCGAAGGGCAACGCTGTCTCTCCGGACAAGTTGATAGAGCGCTTCGGGGCCGATACGGAGAGGCTCTACACGCTCTTCGCCGGTCCGCCGGATCGTGATGCCGAGTGGAATGAGACCGCCGTCGAGGGCGCGTACAGATTCCTGAATCGCGTTTGGAGAATGATGGGGGAGTGGTCGTTCGACGTCGGAGAGTACAAGGGTTTCAGGGCACTGCTCGGGGGCGAGGATCTGCCCGAGAACGTCGCTGCTCTTCATCGCAAGACGCACCAGACGATCCGCAAGGTGACGAGCGACATGGACATGTTCCATTTCAACACCGGAGTCGCCGCGCTGATGGAGCTTGTGAACGCTACGAGGTCTCTCATGGATGCGCTGGGGGAGCGCGAGGCGTTGCCTCTGGAGCGAGCCGTCATCGGTGAGTCGCTTATCAGTACTACTCTGCTCCTGGGTCCCATGGTACCCCACTTCGCCGAGGAGATATGGGAGCGGATGGGTGGGCAGGGCACGCTTTTCCGTGAGGAGTGGCCTTCATTCGATCCTGAAGCAGCTCGAGAGGACGTTGTCACGATCGCCGTTCAGGTCAATGGTAAGCTGAGGGGCAGCGTTGAGGTCGAGAAGGGTGCGGATGAGGAGACGGTGCTCGCCCTCGTGAACGCCGACGAGAGGATCGTTCGGCACACTGAGGGCAAGACGGTTCGACGTGTGGTCTTCGTGCCCGACCGCCTTCTGAATCTCGTCGTCAGTTAGGGAGTGAGGCCCGAACGCGCGTAGTGGAACGCTGCGCTATCGGGATTCGAAGAGGGGTGCATGGAAGTGACAGAGGCATCGTACGACCTGGCAAGTCCCAGGTGTGCGTCGTCATCGCCCGGGTCGTCCGCGATCCGGGCTCTGTATTGAAGACGCGCCCGGGCCACGAAGACCGTGGCGCGATCGAGCCGTCCTACTTGACCGTATGCCCAGGCGGCGATCATGAGTTCGTCCGGCCCGAGATCGCCGAGTGAGTTGAGAAGATGATCCGCGCCCGCACGCGCCCACCAGAGGGCGGCCTGATGGCCCGAGGTCTCCCTGCCGGCGCCTTCCGCTCCGCGTCCGATCTCAACGTAGGCGAAGCCGAGCTTGGCGGCTATTGCCGCTCCGAAGTTCGGGTTCACACTTTCTGCAAGAGGGGTGTAAACATCACCCGCCTCTATGAGCGACGCCGCAGCGTGCTCCTTCCTGTCAGTCATGAGTTGTGCGTAGCCCAGGAGACTGAGCTGCTCGTATGATCTGGCGGGGGAGGTGTCGGCGCCGGCCACAACAACTACCAGCTCAAGCTCGGCCCGACCGTACTCACCGTGGTTGACGTGATCCAGCGCTCGCTCTATGAGCTCCTCGTGAGTGAGTGACAGGAACGCGTCAGCAACCCGCGCCAGTTCCTCCGAGAGCGAATCACGGCGAGCTACCGCAAGCAGGAGTTCCTTCACCGATTCGTCGTCGAGTTCGTCGTCATCATTGAACTCGACCGCGCCTCGTCGCTCCGACGACACCGGCCGGCTGCCGTCATGCTCCGGTACGTCGGAACACGCCTCAAGAGGAAGCAGCACCATCAACAGCAGGATCACGATCGAGACCGCGAAGGGGAGGGAGGTCAGGGCGCGATTTGAGGAGCCGGAATCACGTCTTACGTACAGGTTTACATAATACATATTATGCGACACATAGAGTTAGAGTTGAGGAGCTTGCCGAGAGGCCCTGATGCATCGCCTCTGGCCGCGATTCGTGGACACACGGGCGCTGGTCTGAGGACTATCCTGCTGGGAGAAGCTCCCCCACGCTGGATCCTCATGCTAGAGATGCGCGCGCGCCTCGGCGAGAGTCATCCGAGCCTCGTCCGCCCAGGGCGTGTCCGGGTACGTGT
>DAOVNE010000066.1 GCA_030630395.1 Candidatus Eiseniibacteriota bacterium | reverse complement strand
TTCAGCCGGAGACCAGGCGCAACGAGATCATCCAGCTGATCAAGGGAGGACTCGATGACATCAGTGTGACGCGCGCCGGGTCCGAGTGGGGAGTCGCACTGCCGAGAGACAGGGCGCACGTCATCTACGTCTGGGTGGATGCGCTCACCAACTACGTGACGGGTGTTGGGTACGGAGAGGATGACGATCTGTTCTCCAAGTGGTGGCCGGCCGACGTGCACATCATCGGGAAGGACATCACGAGATTCCACTGCGTCATATGGCCGGCGATGCTGATGAGCGCCGGCATTGAACTGCCGCGCGCCGTGTATGGCCACGGCTTCGTCTACTTCAAAGGACAGAAGCTCTCGAAGAGCCGTGGTGAGAGAGTTGACCCGCTCGAAGCCGCGGATATGTTCGGACCCTGTGCGCTCAGGTATTTCCTGATGCGCGAGGGGACCTACGGCAAGGATGTCGACTTCACGTGGGAGCAGTTCCGGTCCAGGTACGATTCGGAACTCGCCAACGACTTCGGGAACCTCCTCTCTCGCTCCACTGCGATGGTCGAGAAGTTCCTTGGCGGGAAGATCAGCAATCTCGCCGCGACCACGTCGGACGGGAACGGAGCGGCGCTCGTCGAGCTGTCGCGATCCGTGGCATCGGGCGTGGCCGAAGCGATGACGGGGTACGCGCCGCAGGTTGCTCTATCCACGATATGGGAGCTCGTCCGGCGCGGGAACAGCTACATCGAGGAAGAGAAGCCGTGGGCTCTCGCCAAGGAAGGTTCGCCGCGTCTCGCTCAGGTGCTCTTCGACGTGCTTGAGATTGTCCGCCAGGTGGCGGTGCTGGCATGGCCCGTGATGCCCGGCAAGTGCGAGGAGATACTCCACCAGCTCGGGCTCTCTCCTGCCGTCGGCGACACAGAGTTTTCTGAGCTCGTGACCTGGGGCGCAGGGTGGCCGGATGAGATCGAGGTTACGAAGGGGGACCCCGTCTTTCCCAAGTACACGGACGAAGATCTCGCGAAGCGATTCGATGTGGATATTGGGGCTGAAGCCGTCTCTGAGGGCGGTCGCGCCACGGACAAGAAGGCAGACAAGAAGAAGGACGAGAACCCCATGGCAACCTTCAGTGATTTCCAGAAGCTGGAATTCAAGCTTGCGAAAGTCGTCGAGGCGGAGCGCGTGGAGGAGACCAAGAAGCTCATCAAGATGAAGGTCGATCTGGGTGGCGGAGACGTCAGGCAGATGGTGGCCGGAATCGCACTCGGCTATGCTCCAGAGGAACTCGTCGGTAAGACCATTGTCGTCGTAGCGAACCTGGAACCTGCTACGATCAGGGGTATCGAATCCCAGGCCATGCTTCTGGCGGCGACCGGTGACGACGCGGTATCCGTGGTTGTGCCGGACAAGGACATGTCGGTCGGAACGAAGGTGAGCTAGCGGTGGCCGACTACGTCCTCGCAGATACTCACGTCCATCTCAATCTCAACCGTTTCGACCGGGACCGTGAGGAAGTCATCAAAAGGGCACTTGGGGCCGGCGTGGGGTTGATGATCAATGTGGGCTTCGACCTCGCCACGACCCGTGGGTCCATCGAGCTCGCCGAGCGGCATGATTCTATCTACGCGACCGCAGGCATCCACCCTCATGAAGCGTCCTCCTATAACCACGCGGTGGAGGATGAACTCAGGAAGCTGGCAGCGCACCCGCGCGTCGTTGCCATCGGTGAGATCGGTCTCGATTACTTCAGGAACCTCTCACCGCGGGGTGATCAGCTCCGTGCGTTTCGTGCACAGATACGCCTGGCGCGAGAACTCGATCTCCCGCTCATCATCCACAACAGAGATGCACTCGATGACGTCCTTACTACTATAGATGAGGAGGGAGCGGGTGAAGTCGGCGGTGTCATGCACTGCTTCCCGGGCGACGCCGACTACGCGCGGGAGGTCGTGGATCGCGGTTTCCACATTGGAATAGGCGGGCCGGTCACGTACTCGCGCGAGGGCAAGATGGTGAAGGCCGCGAGAGCTGTACCCTTGAACCGCATTCTCCTCGAGACGGACTCACCATGGCTGACTCCGGAGCCGCACAAGGGCCAGGGAACGAGGCGGAACGAGCCGGCGTTTGTCTCGGAGGTCGCCGAGGCCGTGGCCGCTGCCACCGGCGTCCGCGTAGAGGACATCGCGCGACAGACAACAGGAAACGCGATGCGGCTCTTCCGGATTCCGGAGAAGCCGGCGCCGGCGATAGCCTATGAGATGTGGGGCAACCTCTACCTCAACATCACAAACAGGTGCACGAACGAGTGCAAATTCTGCATCAGATACCGGACCGATATCTTGTGGGGGTACAATCTACGTCTCGAGAGAGAGCCTTCGACCCAGGAGCTTCTCGATGCGATCGGAGACCCGACTCGTTACCGCGAGATAGTGTTCTGCGGATACGGTGAGCCGACGATGCGGCTGGATGTGATCAAGACGGTCGGGGCTCGCGTGCGCGAGCTTGGCGGGAAGGTGCGCATTGACACAAACGGGCACGGCAATCTCATATGGAACAGGAATATCGTTCCCGAGCTTGCCTTGGTAACGGACTCGGTCTCAGTCAGTCTGAACGCGGAGAGCGATACGGTCTACGAGAGCGTGTGCCGACCGAGATTCGGGGCCGGCACGTACGAGCACGTTCGTTCCTTTGTCCGCGAGTGTGTGAAGGCTGGGATCGACGTTGTCGTCAGTGTAGTTGACATACCGGAGATCAACATCGATTCGTCCAGGAAGGTCGCCGATGAACTCGGCGTTCCGTTCCGTGTGCGTGGCGGCGGCAGGGGACGGCCCGAGAACGGCGGGGACTGATTGCTGATGGATATCACACTACCATCTGTGATGCTCTCCAAGTACGGGCTCGCGCCCTCGAAGCAGCGCGGACAGAATTTCCTGAACGACATGAACGTGATCCGGAAGATAGTTGACGAGATCGCGCCGGAACCGGATGATGTCGTTATCGAGATCGGCCCGGGTTTCGGGGCGCTCACATTCGAACTCGCCGGGAGAGCACGCCACGTCATAGCCGTGGAACTCGATGGCGGCATAGTCCGCGCATTCAGGGAGGAGTACGGGGAGGACCCGCGTATCACGCTTGTTGAGGGTGATATCCTCCGTTTCGATTTTCAGAGAATCCTGGAGATTCACAAGTGCGAGCGGTTGCTCGTCGTCGGTAACATTCCGTATAGTATTACGAGCCCGCTCATCCGAATGCTGACGGATGTGAAGGGCGTGGTCAAACGGGCCGCGCTAATGGTCCAGTCGGAGGTGGGTGACCGGATCGTGGCGCGTCACGGTGACCGAGATTACTCGGGGTTCTCCGTGGTCGTTCAGTATCACGCGCAGGCAAGGCTTCTCTTCACCGTGAGGAGCTCTTGTTTCTTCCCCCGTCCGAAGGTCGACTCGAAGCTCGTGGAACTCGATTTCGAACGTGCTCCACAGAGGGACACGAGCGCCGAGATCTTCGAGGCGATTGTTCAGGCGGCGTTCGGCAAACGGAGGAAGATGCTCCGGCGGTCGCTCGATGATCTTCTTGTTCACCACGGCATGACGAGCGATGAGCTGGAGACGGCAACTGGAATAGACTTGACGCGCAGGGGCGAGACGCTCGACGTGTTGGAGTTCGAAGCGATCGCGACGGCGTTGGACGTGCGGGGGACGGGTACAAGGATAACCGTGTCATGAAAGGCCTGGTCGTGCAGAACCACCATCTCAGTCATCCTGTTCTGGTCATCCTGGTGCTTCTCCTTGCCCTGATGCTCACGGTCGGCAACGCATGGGCCGACGGTGACGATCCTCCGCCCGAGGGTGACCCCCCGGAAGGAGCGGAGGTGCCGGAGGGGCCGGATGACGATCCGGGCGCCCCAGTGGTGGATGAGGACGAGGGCAGGGGATTCGAGAATGTGGGTACCGGAACACGCCCGCGGGCACAGATGCAAGCTGTCGAGTTCCATCCAAGCTACAAACTGACGTATGGGCGAGAGCAGGATGTGAGCAGGTGGGGCCATAGTTTCGACCTGTCCTACCGACTCTCCCCCAGGATCAACTTCATTGCATCCTCCAACATAAACACGCGATCGAACTTCATACTCAACAAAGAGAACCGCCAGGAGAGCTGGAACGCGAAACTCAACGTCGCCGTGACGGACGCCATCAGCATGGGGATGAAGTTCAACCGCAACACCCAGGTAGACGTTCGCAACGAGGGGGCCGCGAACGAAGTGAGGAGTTCAAGAGAAAAGGAGACCGTGGATCTCACGGTGGGCTACAGGAAGACCTTCTTGAGTGGTATCGAGACAACACTGAACGCGAGCTCCGGCATCGAGAGGAATGAATACGCGGACGTTAGAAGTCAGGGATCGGCTGAGACGATAGGCGCGACATTCAACTACGATCCCATTGAGAACCTGACTACCTCGTTCACCTACTCCGGAGGTCACTCACTGCTGGACTCAAGGCAAGGTGAGGATGTGGAGAACCAGAACGAGTCGTTCAATCACGCGCTCGATAGCACAATCAAGTACGAATGGGACCTGAACACATTTGAGGCGAAACTGCGGCGATCGCTTTCGACCATGCAGTATCCCAAGGAGCACGCGACCGAGGAGCGTGCGCAGGAGGGCCAAGCGGTCGGACTGAACAGCGTCTTTGTGCCGATGGAAGGCCTCAAGTTGACGTTCGACTATGACTACTCACGGAGCCAGGCCTACTATCAGATTGAGACGACAAAGGACAGCGATGTCGCCGGGCATTCAGTGGCAGGCAAGGTGGACTACGCATTCAGTGGAACGAAGTTCACTGCAAGTCTGGGGTCCGAGCGAAAGGCAAACGACTACTTCGGCTTTCAGACGGGCGACACGTACCACGACACTTTCTCCACATCGCTCAGCCGTGACTTCGGGGAACGGTTCCAGGCCAACATGCTTGCACGCGTTGGCCTGTTATCGCACCACTATGCGGATGTAGAGGCCAACGACCAGGACCGTGATCTCTTCGAGCAGGAAGTGACGCTCAGTATGACATACAGGCCGAAGACCAGCCTTACGGCGACCCTGAATCTGCGGGTCAAGCAGGACGAACTCATCTACATAAGAACCTCCAGGACCGGTGACAACAAGACAAGCCAGACCTATTCGCTGCAGCCGAAACTGCAGATGCACCTGAGTCCAACGGTCAGCCTCACACAGAGGTACACGCTCTCAGCCGACTACACGTCCTACACGTTCGATCACACATCGAACTCCCTGATCCGGGGACTGTCCATAGCCACAGAGCTTGACTGGAAGCCCATGGCAAGGCTCAAGCTCGACGCAACACACACGTACTCGGGGCAAGATGAGGGAAGCTATGTGGAAGACGCATTCGGTGTGGAGCACTATGATCGAGGCAGCGAGCGCGAAGATCATAGGATCACACTGAAGGTGCGATACACGTTCTTCGATCTCATCGACATCGAAGCAGAACAGGGATTAAACGTCACACGTAAGTGGACGATCGGTGACCACGTGCAGTGGTTGTCCTATGAGAGATACGACACGAATTTCACTGCGAAGGCGAGCATCGACCACACGCTCGACGACGGCTCGATTCTTAAGATCTCCGTCGCTCGAACTCTGAGGGATGCACCGAACATCACGGAGCAGCAGGCGGATGTGTGGAATATCTCAGCGACGCTCGACAGGACCTTCTAGAGAAGCTCAATGACACGCGACCTCCGACCAAGCTGGGCGTCGGGGAGTGTCTGGGAGAGCGAAAGATGAAAGACGGATTGCTCGTGACGAAGATCACCCTTCTGGCGCTCACGGTTCTGCTGGTGTTTGGCCTGAACGGATGCCTCTTTTCGCCCCGAACGCCCGACGGTCCCCCGGATGAGAGCGAGATTCCGTGGCAGACGCCGGTGACTACATCGATCGTGCTCGCGAATCTCAAGGCCGCGGTCGAGGGTGAGGGCTCTGCGAACTACATGGACTGCTTCACCGACACCTTCCGCTTTCACGTGGATCCACAGGACTCCCTCGATGCCGGTCTGGAGGGGGAGGCACGCTACGCGAACTGGATGTGGACCGACGAAGAACAGGCCGTCTCGGGTATCTTCGCGGCGGCGTCCAATGTCTCAGTCTCTTTCACCGTCTTCGAGCTGCCCGATGAGTCACAGGACGAGACCTTTCGCAGGGACGACTACGTTCTGACCATCGACTGGGCGTCCGGGCAGCACGTGGATGAGCAGATAACCTACAAGGGACGGGTGACCCTTCACATGCGGAAGACCGCGTCCCGCTGGGCGATATACAGGTGGGTCGACCGCCGCACCTTCGCCCCAGAGGACTTCGAGACGTGGGGTGTTGTACGCGGCGACTACAGAAACTAGCAGTCTCCCCTGGGCCTCGAATACACGGTCTTGACAATCGTCAGACTATCTTAGGCATGGGGTTTGCATTCATTTCTACAGGGATGACCTGACGCGCAACTGGTTCTCCCCAGTATAGTTGTGGCATGGCGAGCGATGTTGACTTATGTGCCCCGAAGTGGTATATTCGACTTGTGAGTAAGGGTACACGGAAGGAGACGAACACTATGGAACGGGTAGTGCCGAGGCGACTGGCCGTAGTCGTTATCGTGGCGGTGGCTCTCATCATGCCGCTCAGCGGGTGTTGGAACCCCTTCGCGCCCCCGAATGGCGATAATCCTGATGTTCCTGACATCGAGGATTACCGCGAGAGAACAAGCCCCGAGGACGTCCTTCACAATTTCATCCTCGCGTATGAGGACATGAACGCCGACGAGTACCTCGACTGCCTCGCGGATTCGTTCGAGTTCTGGCTGTATCCTCAGGACGTCATCGACGATCCGACACTCCCCTGGTCCTGGGACAAGGCCGAGGAGGCGGCTATCGCCGCGTCCATGTTCGGTGAGGGCACGGACATAGACCATATCACACTGGCGCTGACTCAGCACGGTGATGTGGTTGAGGTCCCGGGCGCCAACCCGGACGATCCGGTCAGCTGGCAGCACGAGTACGAGACGGATCTGTGGGTCTACATCCCCGTGCACGACATACAGCTGTGGGCGAACGCCGGCGTACGCTTCCTCTTCTCCGTCGACCCGAATGACCAGGCGACC
>DAOVNE010000263.1 GCA_030630395.1 Candidatus Eiseniibacteriota bacterium | reverse complement strand
AACTGTTGTTCTGGTTCTGCTTCCCGTGATCGTCGTGCTTGATATCGCAGTCGTATCTTATTACATGAAGCTGCCGGTGCTCCTGACGATTCTGTGCGCGGGATGGCTCGACCGATCGGCGGACGAGGGACGATCCATATGAGAGGGCTTCGCGTCGAGCTGACAGCACGCGTCATCGATCCCATGGTGTGGGGTGTGATCAAGCGAATACCGTTTCACACATTCCTATCCCAGTTCCGGAGGGGGCAGTGGGATGATGCGGAGACCTTCTCACGTCGGCAGGCGAGGAACCTCTTCCGGATTCTCTCTCATGCCGCGACACGAGTTCCCTTCTATATGAGCGCGAGTGGGACAGCACCCCTGGAAGCAATGGAGCGCGATCCCCTGAGGGCGCTAGCGTCGTTTCCCATTCTCGAGAAGACGGACTTGAGGGACAACCTGGGCGATCTCACTTGTGAAATGGGACGCGGAACGTTCCGGGACTCATCCGGTGGATCTACCGGGGAACCGGTTACGGTGATGAAGGACAAGGTGTTTCTCGGCGCCTCTCTTGCAGCCGCACAGTTCTTCTACGAGTGGACCGGCGTGAGCAGAGGGGAGCGCACGGTCAAGCTGTGGGGTGCGGCGCGGGACCTGAACGCGGGAAGCAGAATCGGGCGACGACTCAGTGAACTCGTCTACAACAGGAAGCTCCTCAATGCCTTTGAGATGAGCGGGGAGACGATGCGCGGATACATCGAGCGCCTGTCAGAATTCCGTCCCGCGTGTCTCGAGGGGTATGCGGATGCACTCTACGAGCTTGCGAGATTCACTGCAGATAGCGGCCTCTCCATTCCGGCTCCGCGCGCCATCATCTCGAGCGCTAGCACGCTTCATCCGCACATGCGGGATCTGATCGAGAACACGTTCGGGGCGAGTGTCTTCGATCGTTACGGAGGCAGGGAAGCAGGAGGGATGGCGGGGGAATGTGAACGGCACGACGGCCTCCATGTGTTCGGGGAGACGGTCGTGCTTGAAGTCGTGGACGATGCCGGTCGTGAGGTTCAGGAGGGTGAAGAAGGAGACGTTCTCGTCACCAGTCTATGGAACTACACGATGCCGCTCATACGCTATCGGATCGGGGACCGGGCCATCAAGGGGCCCGAGCGCTGCAGCTGCGGGCGCCCGTACCCACTTCTCAAGCGCATCGCGGGGCGGAGTGGGACATCGTTCCCGCGGCCGGGTGGTGGGACCGTGGTTCCCGAGTTCTTCATCCATGTGATCGGTGTGGAGTGCAACGATGGGTCGATTGCGAGATTCCAGATAGTCCAGGAGACCTTGGATAGAATTGTGATCAGGGTTGTTCCGACGAGTGGCACAAACGAGATCTCATCGCACCTGCAGGAGCAGATCAGCGCACGAATTCACGATGCGATGGGGGAGGGCTGCGACGTGCGCTTCTCTATAGAGGAAGAGATACCACCGACGCCGACAGGGAAGCACATCTACACGGTGTCGCTGGTTGAGAAGGAAAGGGGCGGGGACGCGTGAGGGTGCTCTATCTCATAGATGGATTGGGAGCCGGTGGCGCGCAGCGGCAGCTCGTGACGCTGGTTCGCGGTCTCGACCGGGAGACAGTTGAGCCCGAGGTCGCGCTCTACCATCCCCGTCACCACTTCGTTCCGGAGCTTGAGCGTAGCGCGGTTCCAGTGCATCAACTCGGTGTCTCCGGTGGACGAGATCCGCGCGTGCTCGTACGGCTCCGCCGGGTGATCCTGGGTGGCGACTTCGATGTCGTGCACACGTACCTCACGCGCCCCGGCATCCTCGCGAGATTGGCGACGATCCATCTCGATCGTCCGAGAGTAGTCGTGTCGGAGAGAAGCGTCAGCCTGGGTGAATCGCGCCTGGTCCTGGCCCTCGAGCGAATCATGGCCGGGCGCGCCGATGCGATGATCGCCAATGCCGATGTCGTGAAGGAACACGTTGAGAGCTTGGTACCCGGATGGCGCGGCAGGATAGACGTCATCCCGAACGGTCTTGATTGGACGAAGGCGACGGCGGAGGAGGAGCGAGCGGCGAAGCAGTTCAGGGCCGATCATCTGTCGTCTCCCGCACAGCTGCTTATCGGTGTCATCGCCAGGGTGGCAGAGCCCAAGAATCCGCTGCTTCTACTCGAAGCGCTTGCCGGCCTTCCCGGTGGGGTCCGCGAAAGAATCAAGGTGGTGTGGGTGGGCGCCTGCCGCGACAAGGCCTTCGGCGAGAGCGTCGAAGCAAGACGAAGCGTGCTCGACCTCGAATCGACTATCGAGTTCCTCGACCCCGTGAGAGACGTGAAGAGCATCTACCTCGCGGTGGATGGAGAGGTTCTGCCTTCGAGTTGGGAGGGCTTTCCGAACGCTGTGCTCGAGGCGCTCGGTGCAGCGCGTCCCGTCATCGCGACCAACGTCGGTGATACGGCCAGGCTGGTGAAGGCGGGCAAGACCGGGTGGCTTGTAGAGCCGGAGGACCCGTACGCATTGAGCGGTGCCATTCAGTCATTCGTGTCTGCCGGAGCCGGTGAGAGGGAGAGACTGGGTCGCGTGGGGCTCGAGCTTGTCAGGAGCGAGTACTCGGCGGCCAGGCTGGTTGAGAGAACGGTTCAGGTCTACCGTCGCGTCCTCGGCTAGCGCCTACGCCGCGCGTGACAGCTCGCGGTGTACCTCGGAGAACCTCCGCACCACCTCGTGGATCTCGTAGTTGTCCTGAATTCGATTCCTGGCGCGTTCACCCAGCTCGCGTCTTTCTTCCACAGTCATCGTGAGCAGTTTTCTCCAACCTTTGGCGAGTGCCTCCGGATCGCGCGGCGGCACCACTACACCCGTGCCGTCCACGATGATGCCGGAGTCACCGACATCGGTCACGACGCACGGAACACCACACGCCATCGCTTCACCCACAACCTGTGGGAAGGCCTCTCCGTGAGACGATGATGAGGTGAAGACATCGGCCGCTGCCAGAAGGCGTGGCATGTCGCTTCGCGGCCCGATGAGGTGCACACTGGATCCCAGGCCGTTCTTCTCAACCTGCTCTGTCAGAGTGGCATTGTCGTGGGTCACGTCCTTGCCGCAGATGATGATATGGAGATCGGGCATGGACTTGATGAGTATGCCGGCAGCCGATATGAGCGTGGCGTGATCCTTCTGGGGGTGGTGGCGTCCCGCGGCGAAGACGATTGTCGCATCATCCGACAGGCGAAGCTCGTCGCGGACGGAGGAGCGGGCCTGGGCGTCGGGGCGAAAGAGCGCAAGATCGAAACCGTT
>DAOVNE010000273.1 GCA_030630395.1 Candidatus Eiseniibacteriota bacterium | reverse complement strand
GGATTCGGAGATTCTGGCATCGGTCCTCGACTCGATCTCCCTGACCGTGGACGTCCACGGCTTCGAGGTCGAGACCGTCTATCATGGGAGCGACGAGTTCCAGAGGCTGAGCTTCCTCGGGGAGTCGTTCACGAGCGAGACCGGGAGACCGCAACTTCCTGTCGTGCGGATGATGCTCGCCATCCCGGACTGCGGCTCTTACTCACTGCGCGTGGAACTCGGTGACTCCACGGAGTTCTCGTCCGCAACTGTGTGGCCGGTGCCGAGCTTGGCCGTTGGGTACAAAGATGAGTACGAGTACGTCTACGAGGTGTTCAAGATCGACGAGGGCTTCTATCGGGATGACGTCCTCTACCCGGAGGGCGCGGCCGTCATCGCGGACGATGGGTGGGTACGGGATCAGCGGTTCGTGATTCTGGAGATCCACCCCGTGCGGTACAACCCGGCACTCTCGCTCCTCAGGTGCTACTCCTCTCTCTCGGTTGACATCAGGTTCGAGAATCCCGTCGAGACGAACATCCGTGGTGTCGGTCCTCTCGAGGCCGCATGCCGGTCGGTCATCGCCAACTACGACGGTATCGGAACAGCGCCACTGCGAGGAGGTAGATCAGACTCCTGCGAGATATCCGTGCACTGGTGCACAACAGTGAGTGAATGCAGCGGCTGGAACACGGACTACCTGATGATCGTCGAGGACAGCATTCTCGACGTTGACACGATCAATGAGCTTGCCGAGAAGAAGTCATGGTACGATTGCCTGAACGTGTCCGTGGTCATGGTCTCCGACATCGCGGACTGAAACTCTCCTCATCAGATTAGGGACTTCATCCAGGAGCTCTATGAGGAGCAGACTGCGGGGAACGTCACGGACGGTCACTTGGGGTATGTTCTTCTGATCGGCGACGCCCGGGAGTCCACGGTAGAAGGGGAGCAGTCGCATGAGCTGCTTCCAGCCCGGGAGGTCTACGCCCCGATGGCAAGCGGAGAGGACTGGGTCCCCACGGACCACTGGTACGCCTGCGTAGCCGATACTGACTACGTGGCCGATCTCGGAATCGGCCGGCTTGCCGTCGGCGACATGATGGAGTTGCAGACCGAGGTCAGCAAGATCATCGGCTACGAGCCTGTCCCGCTCTCGGAGGCATGGACGGATAGTATCTTCCTGTCCTGCTCATTTGCCCACGGCGATGGGGTGGGGTGGGAGGGACACGTCGCGGACGTCCACAAGGGGATCCCGGCGATTCTGGACATACTGTCTGACGAGTCCGTCGAGGTGGGCCAACTTCACGTCCACGAGTACGTTGTCTGCGACTCCGGCGGGCTTCCCGAATGCGCTCACAGGGAGTATGGGCGACCCAACAACATCGCCGCCGTTAATGACGGGAAGTTGATCATGTTGCTCTGGGGCCACGGGTGGCCATGCGGGACCTACTCGTTTCTCGATGATGATGTTGACTCCTTGAGCAACACATCAGCGCTCCCCTTCTGGATCAACATCAGCTGCGGGACCGGCAATTTCGCGAATGTGTTAGAGGAGTGCGACCCGTTTGCATATGACTGCTTGGGCGAGGTCTTGATGCATCGGAGCGACGCCGGTGCGGTCGCCTTCTTCGGTGCCACAAAGGCGATAGGAAATCACAGTTTCGGCCGTCGGATTCTCGAGGCACTCTACAATCAGTCATATCCGATGATCGGTCAGGCCGTGGCCGAGGCCAAGTTACGTCAGCACTTGGAGGAGCCCTCCGACGTGCGGTCGTTGTGGGCCTACAACCTCCTCGGCGACCCGACCCTCAACCTGTTCCTGGGCGAGGAGACTGGCTACGGTGGCAGCTGTGATCTGGTGGTACGAGAAAGGGATGTCGTAATCGCGCCGGATCTCGTCAACTACGACGATGAGATTGCGTTTGAGTGCCGTGTGACGAACGAAGGCCCTGCCGCGACAGATCCCGACACCGTGGTCGTCGCCTTTGATCTGTACCACACGGATGGCCGGTTCTCCTCGCGCCTCGTGGACAGAATCGGGACAATGGACCCTTGGAAGGCCGACACCGCACGGGTCACGTGGACTCCGCCGGCCGATTCGGTTGGTGCCTACACCCTCTTTGTCAAGGTAGACCCCGGCAGTCGGATCGACGAACTCCATGAGTGGAACAACACAACCGACCCGCCTGTGCACTTCTATGTCCATTTCTACGCGGACGGGTTCCCATTGGCGCTTGTGGAAGGTCAATCCTTGACCACGCCTGTCTCGCCCGTGACCGTATGCGAACTTGGCGGAAGTGACGGACAGGAGATCATCACGGCCTACCTGAACAGCTACGTGAAGGTCATTGGCCAGTCGGGCTCCCCGTTCTGGCAGTTCGACCCAGGAGGGCTGGGGATGTTTGGGGCGCTCTGTCCTGCAGTGGCTGACTTCGATCGCGACGGAACGCCCGAGGTCGCAGTTGTCGTGCTCGACCAGCCGTCGGCCAACCCCAGGGAAGACGAGATCTTCGTGTTGAATTCGGAGCCTGACGCCATGACGCGAGTCTGGAAGCAATGGGTGGTCGGCGAGACATACTCGGCGCCACTACTCATCGACATCAACCCGGTAGACGGCCGCCCAGAGGTGGCCGTTGTGGGCGTCGATCAAGACGAACAGGGACGTCTGTCCGTCTGGGACTTCGCTCCTCGGTGGCCCTCGCTCAGCTGGGACAGGCCACTGGGCTCTGGCTCCCCGTGGGAACGCACAAGCCCACCGACCGCCATCAACATGGGACTCCATCCCGCGGACCTCGTCACCTGGAACTACACCACCGGCGACACGTTGGTATTGTGCAGGTCAGCAGCTGGATCGCTCAAGTGGGAGCTGACTGTTCCGGGCGGCGGTGGCGATCGAGGCTTCGGCGTGGCAGCGGGCGATCTCGACGAAGGGGGAAAGGTCCTGCTGGCGTCGGCGCGAGCGTCCGACGGGAGGCTGTTCGTACACAGATCCACGAGCCCCCCCGAGACTCTGTGGACAGCCGCGATTCCCGAGACCAGCGAGGTCGTTGTCGGCAACGTCGATTCCGACGATGAACTGGAGATCGTGTGTGCGGGTGGTTGCTCGGTGTTCGTCTTCAAGCAGCGCTCCCCAGGCACCCGTAGGTGGTACGCAGGT
>DAOVNE010000264.1 GCA_030630395.1 Candidatus Eiseniibacteriota bacterium | reverse complement strand
TGCGTATAGGCGGTCAGAGGCAGAGCGTACGTGTATGCCTCGGCCGGCATCTGCTGGTGGAACGCCGTGTCGAAGACGGCGACCTGAGGAGCGTCAGGCAGGAGCTCCATCGCCATCTCTATGCCACAGAGGTTGTGCGGATTGTGAAGCGGCGCGAACTTGATACAGGAACGGATGATCTCTATGACGTCGTCCGTGATGAGAACAGAATCGGTGAGTTCCTCTCCGGCGTGGACGACTCTGTGCCCGACCGCATCGATCTCCGACGGATCGGAGATGACCCCGTACTCCGGATGAAGAAGAGTCGAGAGCGCGAGTCTGATCGCGGCATTGTGATTCGGAACCTCCAGGACTTCCTTGATCTCACTCTTCCCCTGGGCCAGGCAGCTGAGGAGGGCGTGGCGCGAACCGATGTGTTCGACGTTGCCCTTGGCAAGAGCCCGCTTGCTGACCGGATCTACCAGCTGGAATTTGACGGAAGAGCTGCCGCAGTTCAGTACCAGTACGTTCATGATCTACCTCTCGCCTCCAAGCGTATGACATTGACAACACTCCCATGGTAGACGATGGGACTCGGGTTCAACAACTGCAAAGGCAGTGCCAATAGGCGATTCCGCGCCCTGACGGGGGGACGATTCCTCAGGGCAATATCTCCTTGATATCTTCCATGTATAGTGCTAATCTCGGTTTGGGTGCTTTGAGGGAGATCTCAACTGCTGTATGGTAGGCAAGTGTGTTCCACAGTGCACCACAACTGACTGACGAGAGAGCTTGGAGGGTCTACGTGAACCTCGTTCGGCATCGTTCGATCTCCGACGAGATCACAGATGCGGCGATTGTGACTGGTGGGCTGCCGGAGTCCACGTGGGAACTCTGTCAGCTTCGATGGATGGACGAGGCCCTCGCTCCTCTGAGTGCTATCGAGGAGGCCTTCCGCTTCGTGCGCGCCAAGGCCATGGGGCTCAGGAGACGCGCGAACGCCGTCCTGGCACGCATCACGAAGACCGAGCCTGAGCCATATGGAGGGCGCATGAACTGGGAGGAACAGGAGGACGGAACGTCGGCGCCTGAGATTCCCCGACGCATGCATACAGGTCTCAAGGCCGGTGATCTGGTTGAGGTACTATCCCCCGAGGAGATCAAAGAGACGCTTGATGATAGCGGGAAGAACGGCGGTCTCAAGTTCCTGCGCCCGATGGAGGAGTACTGTGGTCGCCGGTTCCGTGTGCTGAAACCCGTCCGTCAGATTCTCGATGAGCACAACCACGTGATGCAGAAGATCAAGCGCACTGTGATCCTTGAAAGCGCGATATGTCACGGTACAGGCATCTACGGTAGGGAAGGGTGCGACCGCAGCTGTTTTTTCTTCTGGAAGGAAGCCTGGCTCAGGAAGATAGACGGGTGATTGCGTTCTCTGCTGGTCTGGCCGTCGATTGACGTGTCGTGCCGGCTGGAGCAGTACGATCGCAGCTAAATGCACGATCTCAGTTATGAGCAGCCCGGGCCGATTCGGCCGGGGCTTTTTCGTTTACCCGAGATAACCCCTACTTCCTCCTTGTCGGCAGGTCGTAGCAGAGCCGGCGCCGCCTGTGTTATCCTCGTATGTCGTTTCAGCTCAACCGTGCTGGACTCTGGTCGGCGTAAGGTCGGTGCACGGGACTTCAGCTGCCCTTGCAGGGGCTCGGCCACAGGTCACGAGAGAAGTACCATGGCAAGAGACATCTATCTCGATGGCGAGTCGTTTCGCCGAGAGTCAACGAAGCTCGTCGAGCAGGCGGCCGAACTCGGTCGGAGTGCGTTCACTCCCGGGAAGACTGCGCTCCTCGTTCTTGATATGCAGATGTACTTCCTGGATTCGGGCTCGCACGCGCACGTCCCGGGCGCTGCGGATATCGTTCCCGGCATCCGCAGGCTCGCGGCTCTGTTCTCGGAGCGGCATCTGCCGGTGATCTTCACGCGCCACCTGAACACGCCCGAGAACGGTGGGGCGCTCGCGCTTTGGTGGAGTGACCTTATCCGTGAAGAAGATCCCCTGAGTGAGATCACGACCGATCTGGATACGTCGATCGGTGTCGTTCTTAGAAAGAGCCAGTACGATGCGTTCCACGATACCGATCTCGAGAAGAGACTGAAGGCAGAGGGAATCGAACGCGTGATCGTTACCGGCGTGATGACACACCTCTGCTGCGAGACGACCGCGCGCGCTGCCTTCGTTCGCGGTTTCGAGGTGACCTTTCCCGTTGACGGTACCGCCACGTACGGTGAGGACTTCCATCTCGCAACACTTCTCAATCTGTCACACGGCTTCGCGACGCTTGCGTTCGTCGAGGATGTCACAGCTTGCGCTTTGGGGGACGGGTGACGATAAGAGATGCGGTGATAGTGGGCGCAGGCCCTGCGGGGATTGCAGCCGCGATCCAGCTTAGGCGGTACGGGATCGAGCCTGTTCTCATGGAGAAGGACGGCGTCGGAGGGCTTCTCAGGAATGCATATCTCGTAGAGAACTACCCCGGCTTTCCGGGCGGCATCTCCGGCCCGGATCTCGTGCGCCTCTTTGAGCAGCACCTGAGTGCGGCGCACGTGGAAGTCACCAAGCGCGAGGTGACAGCGCTCGATCACGAGGATGGGTCGTTCATCGTTGAGACCGCACCTGGCTCGATTCGCGCCCGCACGGTGATCGTGGCATCAGGGACGAGAGCGCTCGAGATGAGTGATCCTGGCCTTCCGGAGGGCGTGACCGACAGGGTTTTCAGTGAGGTCTACCCCTTGCGCGACACGGTGGACGCGACGATCGCCATCGTGGGTGCGGGTGACGCCGCCTTCGACTACGCGCTCAACCTGGCCGTACGGAACGACGTCGTCATCCTGAACCGGGGGACGAATCTCAGCTGTCTGCCGCTTCTGTACGAGAGGGCGTCCTCGTCCCCGAGGATCACGTATCGGGAGGAGACGAGACTGACCGATGTCGCGATCGATCCCAAGGGCGGACTTCTACTCACGTGTGGTGGCGATCGGATGCCGCGCGAAGGCGAACGGCTCCCGCGCGACGGTGAGCCGCCGATGCGCGCCGACTATCTCCTGATCGCGATCGGGAGGGAGCCCGACGACGGGTTCATCTCGGGTCGCCTGCGCCGGGGGGCTCCTGAGTCGGGTGCTCCTGAGCTGGGGACTCCTGAACCGGGTGCTTCTGAGTCTGAAGGGACGGGGCCGGAGGGGATGGACGGCCTCGTATTCGCCGGTGACGTGAGGAACGGGATCTATCGTCAGACGGCCATC
>DAOVNE010000144.1 GCA_030630395.1 Candidatus Eiseniibacteriota bacterium | reverse complement strand
GGCACGCGCGGCGGACGGCTCTCGAGTACGCCAAGGCGGTCGGATGTGGAAAGGTGGCGCTCTTCGAGACGGCGTTCACGGATGAGACAGAGATAGATCTCTTCGCCGAACAGGCCGTGCTTGTCGGGGGCGTGACGGAACTCATCGAAGCAGGCTACGAGACTCTGGTCGAGGCCGGGTACAGCCCCGAGTTGGCATACATGGAGTGTCTGTACGAGCTTGACCTGACGGTCAATCTGATTCGGCGATTCGGCCTAAGCGGGATGCGCGATCGCGTGAGCAAGACGGCCCTCTACGGTGGCCTCACCCGTGGGGGCCGCGTGGTAGGGCCATCCGTGCGCGAAGGCATGCGCGCCATCCTCGCTGAGATCAGGGACGGCAGCTTCGCGGAGGAGCTTCTGAGGGACGATCGGGACGGCGGTCCGGAGCTTCAGAGGAGGCTCAAGGAGAAGGAGGAGGGGCCGATTGAACGGACCCGGGATGTGCTCAGGCGGCACGCGCACGAGGAGTAGGGACCGTGCAAAACGGCTTGACAGTACGAGGGGACTGGGCTAGAATCTAGTCTGACCAACAATTCTCAGCGCAACGGCTTCCCAGTACCCCATCCGAAGCACACCAACCTGATCCTGTTGCCCGACAGAGGATTCCAAGTGTAACTTCGCCGTAGGGGCATCCGAACGCAGTCAGCGATCACCGTGGTCGCGGTCGATCGGTTAGCGCTAAACCCTCTCTCTGAGGTGTGTGATGACAGAAAAGGCCCGAAGCAAGACCAACGGGACGAAGAGGAAGACAGCATCGACGAGGACGGCGCGAGTCGCGAACGGCAACAAAACGGTCTCCAAGAGTGCTGCCGCACCCACGCGCTCCGGAAACGGACGTTCGGTTACAGCAGCGACACGGACCGTGAAGAAGAAGGCTGCGGCCCCGGCCGCGCGGAAGCCGGAGTCCACGACTGAGACTAAGCCCACGGCTGCGGCGACCGAAGCGAAACCGGCGGCTGCGACCCAGCGGAAGGGCCCGGCCGTTCCCGGCACGGGTGACAACCTGAACATCGGTGAGATGAAACAGCAGACGATCCGCGAACTCGTCGACTATGCTGAGTCGCTCGGTCTTGATGGAGTGGGCGGGCTCAGGAAGCAGGACCTCATCTTCAAGATCCTCGAGGGGCAGACGAAGCGCAACGGTCTCATTTTCAGTGAGGGCGTGCTGGAGATATTGCCTGACGGATACGGGTTCCTGCGATCGGTGGACTACAACTACCTGCCGGGTCCGGACGACATCTACGTTTCGCCATCACAGATCAAGCGCTTCGACCTTCGAAAGGGCGACATGGTCTCCGGACAAGTGCGCCCGCCAAAGGAGAACGAGCGCTACTTCGCGCTTCTCCGCGTCGAGGCCGTCAACTTCGAGAACCCGGAGATGGCGAAGAAGAAGATCCTCTTCGAGAATCTGACGCCGCTCTACCCTGAGGACAGGCTCGTTCTCGAGGTCGATCCTACTGACATGACCACGCGAGTTATCGACCTTCTCTGTCCGATCGGCAAGGGGCAGCGCGGACTCATTGTGTCGCCTCCCCGCACGGGCAAGACCGTCATACTGCAGAAGATCGCCAACAGCATCACGACAAACCACCCGGAGGTGGTGTTGATGGTGCTTCTGATCGATGAGCGGCCTGAGGAAGTCACGGACATGCAGCGATCGGTTAACGGCGAGGTCATAAGCTCGACCTTCGACGAGCCGCCGGACCGCCACGTTCAGGTCGCGGACATGGTCATAGAGAAGGCCAAGAGGCTTGTCGAGCACAAGAAGGACGTTGTCATTCTGCTCGATTCGATCACGCGGCTGGCGCGCGCTCACAACACGGTCGTTCCGCACAGCGGCAAGATCCTCTCTGGCGGCGTCGACTCGAACGCGCTTCAGAAGCCGAAGCGCTTCTTCGGCGCGGCGCGTAATGCCGAGGGCGGCGGGAGTCTCACGATCGTGGCGACGGCCCTCATCGAGACCGGGTCGCGCATGGACGACGTTATCTTCGAGGAGTTCAAGGGCACCGGTAATATGGAGTTGGTCCTGGACCGCAGGCTCACGGACCGCAGGATATACCCATCGATCGATATCCTGAAGTCGGGTACGAGGAAGGAAGAGCTGCTTCTGCCTCAAGACACTATCAGCAGGCTGTGGGTTCTCAGGAAGTTCCTGAGTGAGCAGACTCCAGTCGGGGCGATGGAGTTCCTTCTGGGCAAGATGAGGCAGACGAAGACGAACGACGAGTTCCTGGCCTCAATGAATTGATCCAACTTAAGAGCCACTGGAGGTTGTAGTATGAGGAAGGACATCCACCCGGAGTACCACGAGTGCACGGTCAAGTGCGTATGCGGGAACGAGTTCACGACTCACTCGACTCTGAAAGAGATCAGCGTCGAGATCTGTTCGGCCTGCCATCCGTTCTTCACTGGCCAGCAGAAGCTTGTTGATAGCGCGGGTCGCGTCGACCGCTTCCTGAAGAAGTACGGAAGTGAGTTCGGCGGCGCGCTGGTCGAGGGAAGCGCCGTGGACATGGAGAAGCGTGAGGCGAAGGAGTCGTCCTCCGACGCCGCTACGGCAGACGAGAAGCCGGCCGAGGCCGCCACGACAGACGAGAAGCCTTCGGCCGATAACTAGTCAGGGTCCCTTTTATGGTGAGGCGGATCCCGGCGCACCGACGGTCTGCCCTCGTTGGTTGACGATGACAGAGACGGGCAGCCCACTCAGGGTTTATACATTGAACGGCCTCCCGCCGGAGGTCGTCGCGGTCACATTCGCGAAGACGTCACGCGTACCCGACTCGTTTGAGGAGATTGCCCGCGAGCTCTCCGAGAGCGAGTCGTCGCGTTTTCACGAGAAGTGGGTGATAGGGTACGGGCACTCGTCCGTCGCCGAGCACGCGGTGCTCTCGATAGCCATCGAGAATATCTCCATCCTGGGCGCCAAACTCGTGGAAGAGAGCCGGCTTTCCTCGTTCACTGAGAAATCCACGCGCTACCAGGTGATGTCCCCGGACAACTACTACACACCGCCGGTATTCGCGTCAGGCGAGGCAGGTGACGTCTACCGGGAAGCAATCGCCCGGCTCTACGCTACCTATGATGAGCTGATGCCGGAGGCCAGGGCATACTGCGATGAGGCCTACGGCGGTCCGGAGTGGAGGGAGCGCGGCTACACCCCGAAGGGGAAGGCGTGCGACTCTATCCGCGGGCTTCTGCCGGCTGCTGCCAAGACGAACATGGGTTGGACGGTCAATGCGAGGAGTCTGAAGCACGGGCTTGTCAGGATGGCCTCAAGTCCGCTCGATGAGATGCGTGGCCTGGCCGCGGAACTCAGGAGGATCGGGGAGGCGCAGATTCCTACGCTGCTCAAGTATACCGATCCATCTTCCTACCAGGAGGGCTGGGAAGAGCGGATGGCCGCTCATGAGGCGTCGCGCTTGTCTGCCGCAGAGGCTGAGGTGGGGGCGCGAGGCAGGGCAGGCCGAGCGGGATCCGCAAGGGCTGAGGGCGCTCGAGGGGAACAGGCGTCTGGAGGCGCGCGCATCGTTCACTACGACGAGGATGGAGAGGCATCCGTGCTCGCATCGCTTCTCTTTCGAGCCGGCGGGCAGCCGTACGATGAGGCGCGGGCGATCGTCGCAGGCATGAACGAGGACGAGCGGAGGTCAATGCTTGACGTAGCACTTGCGGGAATGACGGAGCACGAAGCGCCGGTCCGTGAGTTTGAGAACACCAGCTACACGTTTGAGATCACGTGTGACTTCGGCGCGTACCGCGACATTCAGCGACATCGCATGACGACGCAGACCCAGCAGCTTCTGACGTGCGACCTGGGCTACGTGGTAACGGACGATGCACGCGCAGCCGGCCTGGCCGGACGGGTAGAGAGAGTGCTTGAGGAAGCGTACGAGTCGTGGCGCATGCTCGCCGATATCGATCCGGAGCATGCGCAGTACATGGTGCCGCTCGCGTACAATAAACGCTTCCTCATGAGGATGAACTTCAGACAGGCATTCCATTTCGTGAGGTTGAGGTCGAAGGTTCAGGGTCACGAGTCGTACCGTCGCGTGGCGTGGGCGGTGAAACGAGAGATAGAACGTGTTCACCCGCTTCTGGGTGAACTCATACCGGTCGACGTGGAAGGCGCACCGGCGGCGGAGATCGTCGGCGTGCGGGAACGATAGACACGAGCGACCTCTAGCTTAAGGACTCCGAATGAGCAAAAAGCAACGAGAGAAGCCCGAGCACGAGTTGGCGGAGGGGGTTCCGCCGATCGAGGCGCTTGGCGCCGCGAAGGGCAAGATCCACTACGGAGGGCAGGCCGTCATCGAGGGCGTGATGATGCGTGGCCCGCGCAAGGTTGCCGTGGCCGTCAGGCTTCCCAACGGGGAGATCGATATCCACAGTGAGGAGTTCACCTCGATCTCGAGGAAGAACAAGATCCTCAGGCTGCCGATCATACGAGGCGGGCTGACTCTCATAGAGTCACTGGCCTTAGGGATCAAGGCCCTCAATTTCTCGGCGAGCGCCGCGATGGAGGCCGAGGCAAAGATGGAGGCTGAGGCGAAGGCGAAGGCAGCGGAGAGCGCCGATGCTAGCGGGGGCAGTGAGTCGGACGCCGGCTCGGAGGCCGGGGCTGAGGCGGAGGGCGGGGGGAAGGCAGAGGCGACGGCGGGTGCGGTTGCGGATGCAGAGGCTGGGGCGGAGGTAGTGGCTGAGCCACGCACGCTGGGGCGCGACGACTGGAGAACCAAGGCTGCGCTGACCGGCACGATGGTGCTCGCCTTCGGCCTGGGTATCCTCTTCTTCTTCTACATTCCGCTGGTACTATCCGAGCAACTGACGCGCTGGCTGGGAAACGACAGCTCCATTCTGTTCAATGCGATCGATGGTG
>DAOVNE010000200.1 GCA_030630395.1 Candidatus Eiseniibacteriota bacterium | reverse complement strand
GACGGATAATCTGGGCGACCCACTCCAGGGGAGTCACACGCTCACGTTCCGGATCTTCGACGCGGAGGTCGTAGGAATGGAGCTCTGGTCGGAGACTGAAATCGCGAGCTTAGACGCGAACGGGGTATTCGCGGCCGTTCTAGGAGACGCGAATCCTCTCGACCTCCCGTTCGACACCGCCTACTGGCTTGAAGTCATCGTGGACGGCGAGACGGTTTCTCCTAGGCGGGCCATTCTGACGTCCGCCTACGCGTTCTTCGCAGACGACGCGGACCAGCTCGGAGGGTTGGCAGCGAGCAACTACGTCGTCGAGGGCGAGGTCAATGCCGTCACCGAACCGATGGTCGCTCCAGACATCGTGAGCAGCGTAGATGGCGTCAGCAACGACGCCGGCGACATCGACCTCGTCGCGGGCACGAACATCACGATCACGCCTGATGACGGTGCTAACACGATCACAATCTCGGCGTCCGGTGATGTCGGTATCACGGGCGTGTACGCAGACGGTGGGCTCGGAGGAGGGGCGACTTCGGGTGACGCACACCTGTGGGTCAACACAGGTACCGGTCTCGAGATTAGTACCGATGCTGTCGCGATGACATTGCCCTATAGCACCGGGAGCGCCTACGACTCGCGCTTCGTCAACGATGGCCAGTCGAACTCGATCACAACTGGCATGGTCGTGCCGGACATCGTGAGCAGCATCGAGGGCGTTAGCAATGACGGTGGGAACATCGACCTCGTCGAGGGTTCCAACATCACCATCACGCCGGGTTCCGGCAGCATTACGATCGCCTCCACCGGGGGCACCGGGGACATCACGGCAGTCTACGCCAACGACGGACTAAGCGGCACAGCGACGTCAGGAGACGCGAATCTCAGCGTGAACACCGGTGCGGGTCTTCAGATCAGCAGTGACGCCGTCGCGATGACATCATCTTACAGCACCGGGCTCGCCTATGACTCGCGTTTCGTCAACGAAGGGCAGCCTAACTCAATCACCTCAGCCATGATCGGCAGCGGCCAAGTCGGCCAGAGCGACGTTTCCGACGGGTACATCGCTCTCTCTGGCTCTCAGACCGCATCGGGCATAAAGATCTTCACGAGCCAGATCAAGTTCACGTACACGTCCAATCCCCCAGTCTACATCACGACGGCCAACTCCAATGGCATCAATGTGAACAACGATGCACAGAGTGCGCCGACGATCTGGGCAGAGAACGAATACGGAGGTAGCTCCTATCTGAATGGCGTCTACGCCCACATGGCGAATACCAGCAACTACGGCGTTGGTAGCAATGCCAGAAGCTACTTCGGCGGGGATGCAGCCCCCTTCACTTCTCTAGAACACTCTCGTGGACGCATCATGATGACGAGTCCGATGGTTCCCGAAATGGAAGTCCACGTGTCCGGCACAGCGAGGCTCGAGAACGGCAGGGCTCATATCAAGCTCGACACTGAACTTAGTGAGGTCCTTGCCGTGGCAGAGACGCCGCGTGTCTTTGTCACCCCGACTGGGCTGTGCAACGGACTGGCTGTTGTTGAGAGAAGCTCTGGCGGCTTCACGGTGCAGGAACTCGCGTCGGGCACAAGCAATGTGTCATTTGACTGGCTCCTGATTGGGAGGAAGGCACTGTCCCCAAGCAGCCGCTCTGCCGAATCGATGCCGTCTGTTATACCAGAGGCCGTGAAGTCCTCCGTCGAACCACAGGCCGCCGACGCAGAGTATTAGTCCGGCCGGTTGGTCACGCTTGACAGGCGGCTACTCGCCGTTGCTAGGCCGCAAGGCACCAAGGGCGAGCACGTGGCCGGAGCGTTGCTTTCGGGCGAATCGGGAAGAAGGAGCCGTGATATGTATATGAAGACACTTGTGAGAGCCACTGCGGTGTTCTGGGCCATCGCGCTGCTCTCCTTTGTTCACCCAGTGTCGACGTTCGCACAGATTCAGATCGACACAGATGTGATGGACGCAGGAGGCGGCATTGCCAGTTCCGCTACGATGGAGCTCTACGACTGCCTGGGGCAGGCAATCATGGGCCCTATGGCGCAGGGACCAACCACAGTGCTGACGGACGGCTTTCTCCAGACTCTTGGTGAGCCTCCTCCGCTACCTCTCTTCTGGGCGGTTGATCTCGAGGTCACTGACTCTGTGGGGAGAATAGTCCAATACAGGACATTCGGTGAACATGAGTGGGCCACCGGTGGATTCGACCCAGACTACGATGTGGTGATACCGCCGCCTGGGTTCACCTTCTACTCTTGGCTAGAAGGCGTTGCGCCATTCCCGTATCTTTCCACGAGTATGAAGCTGTATCAGGACGAACCCGTCACATGGACGCTGACCGTTTTCAACGCCACCGGCATTGACTACACTATCAGCTGGGGCCAGCTGCCTGAACAGTGGACGTTCTTCATCGATGGCCAGAACATGCGTACGGCAACGCAGATCACCCGTTCGGGCAACGGGCAATTCGTCATTGAGGCGAGCGCACTGGTGGGACTGACCATCACGAGCGTTAGCCCTGCGCCCTACACCATCGGCGCAGATTCCGCTGCTGCGATCTCTGCGACATTCAGTGGAAACGTCGATCCTCTATCTCTCTCGGAGGAGTCCTTCGTCGTGAGGACTGACAAACGAGGCAGGATCCCAGGTACGATCAGCTACGATGTCGGCAGTCGCACAGTGACCTTTCAGCCAGATAGCAGCTTCCTCCCCGGCGAGGAGGTGAACGTCGTCGTAACGAGCGACGTGCAGTCAAGCGAGCGGGTGCAACTTGAGCCCTTCTGGTGGAGCTATCTGATCGAGGTGGCTCCGGCAACCGCGCTTTTCTCGAATGCTCCCATGAGCCCTATCGATCTGGACGCGAGGGCACGCCATGCTACGCTGGGGGACATGGATAGCGATCGGCTGCTCGACATGGCCGTGACGGACTACCCCGATCAGGAGATCTGGCTGTTCAAAGGCACGGATGCGCCCGCGTTCACACCATCACCGGATCCGCGGCATTCCGTGGGCGGGAATCCTGAGTACATCGTCTTCTGTGACGCGAACGAGGACGAGTTCCTAGACATCGTTGTGGCGAATGCGTACGGAGCCTCCGCGACGGTTCTGCTCGGAGTCGATGGCTCGAACTTCATGGAGGCGTCTCTCAGTCCCTTCGGTCTTGGGATAGACCCGCGATCGCTTGTGGTGGCAGACTTGGACCTGGACGGCCACGTTGACATCTTGGCGTCCGCTTGGGATTGGGACACGGACGACATTGCGGTCCTGTATGGTGACGGAGCCGGAGGGTTCACGCCTGCGTCTTACAGTCCGCTCGAACTGCCAGGTTGCGATGAGCCGGTACGCGTCTCTGTCGGCGACTTCAACTCCGACGGGCGCCCCGATGTTCTTCTGCTCGAACGCATCCCGGGCAATCCCGGCTATCTCCACCTGCTTCTGTCTGATGGTGAGGGCGGATACGATGCCGCGCCGGACGGTCCGTTCGCGACCACGGTGCTCGGTCCCTTCGATCAGGTGGCAGGTGACTTCAATGGCGACGGACTTCTTGATGTCGCCGTCGCCGGAAGAGAGTCAGACGCCATTGAGATCATGATCGGTACGGGGGACGGCGGATTCGCTGCCGGGCACAGCCAGTCGGTCTCCAGTTACCCAAGGTGCATCGCCAGGGCGGACCTTGACGGTGACGGCATACTCGATCTGGCGGCCGGGAGTGAGACTGACGACGACGTCACCGTCCTTCTGGGGGTGGGAGACGGCAGCTTCAATGCGGCACCGGCGAGTCCCATTGCTGTCGGTGACCAGCCGTGCTCGATCGAGTTCGGCGATTTGGGTGGAGATGGTGACCTCGACATGGTCGTAGGGAACTTCACTAGCTCCAATGTGTCGGTTCTCTGGAACGACGACGAGGCGGGTACTGGTGTTGATTGCTCTCCACCTCTCTCAGACGAACTTGCCGTGATTGGTTGTCACCCCAATCCCTTCAACCCTGCTGTGGAGGTTGTGTTCGACTGCCCCGGGGAAGTGCATGTCCAGCTTTCGATCTATGATGTC
>DAOVNE010000202.1 GCA_030630395.1 Candidatus Eiseniibacteriota bacterium | reverse complement strand
GGAGGCCAGGTCAAGATCGAGATGCACTTCCTCCCGGATGTCTTCGTCACCTGTGAGGCGTGTGCCGGCAGGAGATTCAATCGGGAGACGCTGGAGATTCTCTACAAGGGGAAGACGATCGCCGATGTTCTGGAGATGACCGTCGAGGAGGCCCTTGAGTTCTTCTCAAGCATCCCGATGATACGGAGGAAGCTCGAGACCCTTCACGAGGTCGGATTGGGCTATGTCTGCCTTGGACAGTCGGCAACGACGCTGTCGGGGGGAGAGGCTCAGCGCATCAAGCTCGCGTCGGAACTCTCGCGACGGAGCACGGGGCGAACCCTCTACATTCTCGACGAGCCCACTACGGGTCTCCATTTTCACGACGTGAAGATGCTTCTGCGAGTTCTCGGGAGGCTCGTCGACAGGGGGAACACGGTCCTCGTTATCGAGCACAATCTGGACGTAGTGAAGACCGCCGATCACATCATAGACCTGGGGCCGAAGGGTGGCGACGAGGGGGGCCAGGTCGTGGTCACGGGTACTCCTGAGGAAGTCGCACGCTGCAAGCAGTCGTACACGGGAAGGGTCCTCAAGGAAGCTCTCTCAAAGCACAAGTAGACCCTCGAGTACGCCAAAAACGCTTGACCACGGGGTCGCTCGCAGCATAACATCTTCTGTTGTTCGTGAATTGTGTGGGCGTCTCGGAAGCTGACGGCGCCCGGTTGCATACGTACGTGTGTACTTATCGAGCGCTTGTGACAGCGTACCGAGTGACGTGGTGTCACGTGCGCGATTCTTTCGGCTTCATGTGCGGGGTGAAAGGGATCCGGCTTGAAGAGAACAGCCTTCTTCGATGAACATGTGGCCGCCGGTGGGAAGCTCATCGATTTCGTGGGTTGGGCGATGCCCATGGAATACACGGGTATCATTGATGAACACAGACGCGTGAGAAGCACCGTCGGTATGTTCGACGTTTCCCACATGGGCGAGTTCCACCTCTCGGGAGAGGGGGCGCTGGCCGATCTCGAGAGAATCACAACGAACCGGGTGGCCGCGCTCGTTGATGGGCGCGTTCAGTACTCGGCGATGTGCTACGAGAACGGTGGCTTCATTGACGATCTGCTCGTCTACCGCCTCGGCGACTCATACATGCTCGTCGTGAACGCGGCGAACAAGCAGAAGGATCTGGACTGGATCCGATCGCACATCGGCACGAGCACGGAGTTCAGGGACGCATCGGACGAGACCGCACTCATCGCGGTGCAAGGTCCGCTGGCCGAGAAGGTCATGGGGAAGGTCGCGGACGAGAAGGTCGTGTCCCTAGGGTACTATCAGTCGGTGACCTGCCAGGTGGCGGGGCAGGATGCACTCGTCTCCCGAACGGGGTATACGGGCGAGGACGGTTTCGAAATCTACCTGGACGCGGGCACCGCTGGTTCCATCTGGCACTCGCTCATGCAGGCAGGCGCCGAGTTCGAGATCGAGCCTGTCGGTCTGGGCTGCAGGGACACTCTGAGGCTTGAGATGGGCTACGCGCTCTACGGCAACGATATCGATGAACGGCGTACGCCGGTTGAGAGCGGCCTCATGTGGATAACGAAACTGAAGAAGGGCGACTTCATCGGAAGAGATGCGATTCTCAAGGTGAAGAGCGACGGACCGCGGGAACGCCTCATTGGGTTTGAACTCGAGGGGAGAGGGGTGCCGCGGCACGGGCACAGGATTCTCTCGGATGGACGCGAGGTCGGTGTCGTGACAAGTGGCACGTTCTCGCCGAGCCTGGAAAACGGAATCGGAATGGGCTACGTTGCCACAGGCACGGACGGCCCTCTCGATATAGAGATACGGAACAGAACGGTTCCTGTACGTCGGGTCTCGCTTCCCTTCTACAAGAACGGGACTGTCCAGAGCAGGTAGGTTGAACGCTCCTTTCTGACGAGGTGACGGATGACCAAGCAGGATCTCAGGTTCACGAAATCACACGAGTGGCTGAAGGTGGAAGGCACAGAAGCGCTCATCGGTCTGACCGACTACGCGCAGGGGGAACTCGGGGACATCGTCTTCGTCGAACTCCCGGCCGAAGGAACTCACGTCTCCGCGGGTGATGTGCTTACGACTGTCGAATCGGTGAAGAGCGTCAGCGAGGTCTATGCGCCGGTCGCGGGAGATGTGGTCGATGTGAACGCTGCCTTGGAGGACAGTCCTGATCTCATCAACTCTGATCCCTACGGAGACGGGTGGATGGTCAGGGTCAAGCTTGAAGATATGTCCTCACTTGACGGCCTCATGACGGCCGACGCGTACGAGGAACACACGAAGGGATAGACGTGCCGTACGTACCCAACACAGACGAAGACCGGCGAGAGATGTTGCGCGCGATCGGGGCCGGGTCGTTCGACGACCTGATCACCGATATCCCCCGTGAGCTGCGCGTGGAAGGCGATCTCGATATCCCCGGTCCGCTGTCGGAGCTTGAACTCACGCGTCACATGCAGCACCTCGCTGCCATGAACCGCGTGCCTGATGACGTTCTGTCGTTTCTTGGAGGCGGCATCTACGATCATGCTACGAGCGCCGCCGTCGGCAGCATCACGGGACTGCCGCACTTCTACACGGCGTACACGCCGTATCAGGCGGAGGTGAGTCAGGGCACTCTCCAGGCCATCTACGAGTTTCAGTCGCTCATAACGAGGCTTACCGGTTTCGATGTCGCGAACGCGTCGCTGTACGATGGCGCGACCGCCGGCGCCGAGGCCGTGCTGATGGCAACGGCCATCAGTCGTCGCAAGAGGGTGCTCGTGTCGAGCGCCGTGAATCCCGCCCTCAGAAGCGTGCTCAAGACATACTTGATGGCGACCGATCTGGAGCTTGTTGAGATCCCTCTTGCCTCGGGTGTCACAGATGTGGCGGTACTTGAAGCGGAACTCAAGGACGCAGGCGCCGTCCTAGTCCAGCATCCGAACTTCTTCGGGCTTCTTGAACCGGTCGATCGGATAGGTAAGATTGTCGGCGAGTCCGGGGCGCCTCTTGTCGCATCCGTCGATCCCATCTCCTTGGCTCTTCTCAAGCCGCCATCCGAATACGGGGCGACTATCGCGATCGGAGAGGCTCAATCATTCGGCGTGGCAGTGGCCTTCGGTGGACCGCTCCTCGGCTTCATCGCGGCCGGCCGCAAGCACGCCCGCCGCATGCCGGGTCGGATCATCGGAGCGACGACCGACGACGAAGGACGCCGCGGATACGTGATGATTCTCCAGACCCGCGAGCAGCACATTCGCCGCGACAAGGCGACATCGAACATCTGCACGAATCAAGGTCTGATGGCGCTGGCGGCGACCGTACAGATGTCGCTCCTGGGACGCGCGGGGCTCAACGAACTGGCGCTCCAGGTGGCGGCGAAGTCCCGATACGCGGCGGAGCAGCTCTCGCAGGTGCGCGGTGTCAATCTCAAGTTCGAGGGATCGTTCTTCAGGGAGTTCGTCATAGAACTCCCGTTCGAGGCCGCCACGGCGAAGGTGGCGCTATCTGATGTCGGTATCTGGCCCGGGATCAAGTGCGGATGCTACTACGATGACATGCCGAACTGTCTTCTCGTCTCGGTCACTGAGAGACACTCGCGCAAGGACATTGACACTCTGGTGTCCGGACTTGAAGCTATCATCGTGTCGAGGGATGTCTGATGAGCGGTACCACTGACAAGCACGAGATAGTCGTCGAGCCGACGATCTTTGAACTCAGCTCACCAGGTCGAAGGGGCTACCGCTTCCCTCCGCTTGATGTGCCCGAGATTGATCCCGTGGAGGTGTTCGGTGAGAGCCAGGTGCGGGGCGTTGAGCCCGCGTTTCCCGAGCTCACAGAACCGGAGGTAGTGAGGCATTTCACGCGGTTGGCCGAGATGAATCACCACGTGGATCGCGGCTTCTATCCTCTCGGGTCCTGCACGATGAAGTACAACCCCAAGGTGAACGAGGACATGGCTCGGCTGCCGGGTTTCACCCGCCTCCATCCCGAGGTGGACGAGGCCCACTCGCAGGGCGCACTGGCGCTCATGCACAG
>DAOVNE010000285.1 GCA_030630395.1 Candidatus Eiseniibacteriota bacterium | reverse complement strand
TATGCCTGGAATCGAGAACCGCTGTGCCAGTGGCCCTATGTCCGTGAACTCGCGTGTTGTGATGCAGATATCTCCACCCTCGGGCATGGCGTCCTTCGCGTTGACTGCGAGGTTCATCACCATTTGAGAGATCTGGTGCCTGTCCCCGACCGTCTCACCCATTTCAGTATCGAGGTCCAGAGTGACGCTGATGTGGTCGCCCAGCATGCGTCTGAGGAGCTTCATCATCTCCTCGATCGTCTCATTTATGCTGAGGGCCGTTGTCTCTGTCTTGTCCTTACGGCTGAATGTAAGGAGCTGGCGAGTGAGCCCTGCAGCACGCTCGCTGGCCATGATTATCTCTTTGAGACCCCCCTGCTCCCTGAACTCCTCAGGCAGCCTGGTCATCAGGAGCTGAGCGTAGCCCTGGATCGTAGTCAGGAGATTGTTGAAGTCGTGCGCCACTCCACCGGCGAGCTGACCGATCGCCTCCATCTTCTTGGACTGGTGGTGCTCGGCCTCGAGTAGTGCTCTCTCCTCAAGCTCCCTCTCTCGCGCGATCGCCCTGGCAATGAGTCCGGCGATAACCTCCAGAATGCGGATCTCCTCGTCCGTCCAGGTGCGCAGACGGGAGCACTGCTCGAAACTCATCCACGCGACCACGCTATCGTGCACAGTGATCGGCAGGACGAGCAGAGACCTCATGCCCTGTGCACTGAGGTTGGAGATGTGCTCCTTCGGGAAGACATCGATATCGTCGATCCGTATCTGCTCCCCGCGCGCGAGGCGGTCTCGCCACTCAGGAACGTCCTCGACCGGATGTGGGCAATCGATTCCCGCCGGTTCCGTGCCGGGTGTGACCCACTCGTGTGTCACGTCAGTCATGCGTTCGGTCGACAGTCTCTGGACGATGCGAACGCGGTCGAGCGACCACGCCTTCCCCACACGCCCCATGACGTTGGCGAAGTGGGCCCTGGGTGAATCGTAGTCCTTGAGAAGAACTTCAGAGATGTGATGCAGAAGCGACTCGTAGCGTACCTGGAGCCTTAGACTCTGACGGGCAACGAGGTTCATCCGTCCGACCCAGAGAATGGCTCCGACTGATATCAGGAGCTCCAGATCGTGGTCTGTCAGGCGGGGCTCCTGAGCGCTGTCCTCAGCGAGTGCGCCGGCCACGAGCACAAACTCCGCACCGTTCTCGCCCGTGTTCGGTATCCAGGTGAAGAAGGGAAGCGAGAGACTCGTGCGGACCATCTCTATCCACTCGCTCGACTCAGTCACGCCGTTGACAAGCTGGGGCTCGGTCCACACTGGGGCGGATTCCTCGGGAAGAGACATCTCGAGGGGAATCTCGCCCGCCTCGTACCCGAGGGCTGCCACGGGGCGGTACGCGCCCGCAGGTCCGTTCCTCTCAAGCACGATGGCCCGCTTCATCCAGAGCTCTGCGACGATGGCCTTAAGCGCTACGTCGTACAGCGATCCGATAGAGCCGGCGGATCCGATGCTGTTCTGAAACCCGGTGAGAAAGCCGAACGCCTTGCGAGAGCGGCGGACCTCCTGAGTCAGATGGAGTATCTTGTACTCGGAGCGTACGGATTCACCACCGAGTTTCTCCACCCGTTTCCGGAGGCCCGCCACGCGGTGTTCCAGTTCACCCAGACGGTCTTCTTTCTTATGATCGAGATCGGCCACGTTGCCTACTCTTCCATGGGTCTAAACTAGCGGTCCTCGGAGAGGACGATCAGAACGCCCGTCCAGTCGAGAGCACGGGATCCACCCATGAACGGAGCTACTTCCACTCCCGAGTAGAAACCAAGAAGCGGCATCTCCGCTCCGATCGTCTCCTGAACCAGGGCGCCCTCTTCAGCGCCGGCGCCACAGAAGCCGCTCGTGCGACCCGCGCAGTCGATGTAGATGCCGAGGAACGGGTCGGAGTCGTTCACCTCGTCAAGGAGCTTCTCGGAGATCGTGCGCGCCGACTCGAGCATCTTCTCGTTGCTGCGGCGCATGATCTGGATCTGCTCACCAGGCCCGAAGTCCGATTCGAACAGTATGAGTGAACCATCCTCGGGGTTGACGCCTGCGATCAGACGGTTGACATACTCGTTTTCGTTGAAGTCACCGTACGGATCGTTGCCGTGGTTCGCGCCGAGGGTTATGAGCATCGAATACTGCTGCCAGTCCTTGCCGGCCCCGGCGCCGATGATGTCCTCGATGACGTTGAGCGCGGGTCTGCCGTCCAGCTCGCGCACGACAGGACCCTCGATGCTCGTGATGGTGTGGTAGTCGCTGGCCGGTTCACATCCGTGGCTGATGGCGTGGTGGACGGAACAGTCTCCCGAGATCACTACGCCCGCCGCGTGCTGAGAGAGTGTCTGGTCGCCGGCGAAGACGGGCGCCTCGCGCCACTGATAGTCCTTCATGACTCCCCCGCCCATGATCGGCATGTGCGGAGTCGGAAGCGACTTCTCGACACCCTTGATCATCTGACTGGCAAGATTGACGGCGAACGGATCCGCCTGCTTGATGGAATCGTAGAAGAAGATCGTTCCCTTCGAGTCGGGACGCGTCTTCTCAGAAACAAGCCTGCCTAATTCCGCTCCGGCGGCCTCCTCATCGTCGCTCAGATTGCCAACAGTGACGGCATCGAAGCGAACGTTGTCGGCGGCAACAACGGCGACGCCACTCTCGTAGCCACCGTAGCCGACCTTCTCGTTCGTAATCACACCGACGGTCATTCCGCCGATCAGCGTGGTTTCTCCAACGACGTCTCCGACGGCCTTCAGGAAGGCGAAGGGATCGTGGTTGCCACCACAGAACGCCATCGTAAGATCGCTCTTGCCTGTTGACGCGTACATCATCGCCTTCTCAGCAGCCTGACGACCCGCAGCTGCCGAATTCGTGTTGTCGGAATAACCGACTCCGGACTTCACCGACTTCATGCCTTCCTCCTCACGCAGGTTCTTCCACTCTTTAAGATTGGCTGTCCCGGTGGCACTCGGTGGCAGCCCCCCCTCGGTCGAAAACGGATGAATC
>DAOVNE010000245.1 GCA_030630395.1 Candidatus Eiseniibacteriota bacterium | reverse complement strand
TGAAGCTGATCCCTGACGGCGATGACCCCGGCCGGCAAGGCGCGTCGAGAGATCGGCGCAGGCGAAGAAGGCCACGATCGAGCGGGGGGAGGCCCCCGGCCCAGGGGGCGGTGGCAACGAATGGACGGACGTCGCAGGCAGAGCCTGGCGGCCGGAAGCCCCGGTCGAGCGGCACCGCTGATCGGCGAGCCGCAGAGGCCGGCAACCGGAAGCCCCGAGCCTCCGAGCCTGACAGCCGGAAGCCCCGAGTCTCCGAGCCTGGCAGCCGGAAGCCCCGAGCCTCCGAGCCTGACAACCGGAGGCCGCGAGTCTCCGAGCCTGGCAGCCGGAAGCCCCGGTCGAGTGGGACCGCATCCTCATCAGGGGATCGGGACCCCCTATTGAGCGCACGGAGATCAGAGTCACGCAGACGACGCCGACGCAGGACTCCAAAGAAGGAGACGCCCTGATGGACTACTTCCTGACCGAAGAACAAGAGATGCTGAGGGAACTCTGTGAGCAGATCGCGAGGGAGAAGATCCTCCCGATACGCGAGGAGCTTGATGAGAGCGGCGAGTTCCCCTGGGAGATCGTCAAGGTGCTGGCAGAGTCGGACATCTACGGCATCTACATTCCTGAAGAGTACGGCGGGTTCGGCGGCGGCGCGTTCGAGATGTGCATCGCGACTGAGGAGCTGTCGAAGGTCTGCGGGGGAATCGCGCTCGCCTTCGCCGCCTCTGCGCTTGGCGCCTATCCCATTCTCCTGTTCGGTTCCGATGAGCAGAAGAAGAAGTACTTAACCCCCCTTGCATCCGGCGAGAAGCTGGCGGCGTTCGGTCTCACCGAAGCCAATGCGGGAAGCGACGTCGGGGCGATCGAAACGAAGGCTGAGCTTGACGGTGATGAGTACGTCATCAACGGGACCAAACAGTGGATAACCAACGGCGGTGTGGCAGACATCTACTCGGTCGTTGTCAGGACGAAGAAGAGCACGGGGATCCGTGGGCTATCCGCCCTGATCATAGAGAAGGACACGCCCGGATTCACGTTCGGCAAGAAGGAGAACAAGATGGGCATCCGCGCTTCGACCACGCGTGAGCTCATCTTCCAGGACTGTCGTGTCCCGAAGGAGAATCTGCTGGGGCGCGAGGGAACGGGGTTCGTGGTCGCCATGCGGACATTCGACAAGTCGCGACCTGGTGTCGCGGCGCAGGCGGTCGGAATCGCGCAGGGTGCTTTCGATGAGGCGGTCAAGTACGCAAGACAGCGGGAGCAGTTCGGGAAGCCGATAGCGTCGTTCCAGGCGATACAGTTCATGCTTGCCGACATGGCGACACAGATTGAGGCCGCGAGGGCGCTCGTATACGCGGCCGCACGGATGGTAGACTCCGGCGCCGCGAACGTCGGCAAGAACTCGGCGATGGCCAAGGTCTTTGCCTCAGATGTGGCGATGAAGGTGACCGTCGATGCAGTGCAGATCCTCGGCGGGTACGGTTACATGAAGGAGTATCCGGTAGAGAAGATGATGAGAGATGCGAAGATAACGCAAATCTACGAGGGCACGAATCAGATTCAGCGCTCCATCATCGCCTCGGCCGTGATCAAGGACAGCGCCGCCAAGGAGAGGAAGGGCAAGTAGGATAGGGGAAGAGCCTCGTTTATGAATATTCTAGTCCTGATCAAGCAGGTTCCGGACACGACCGACGTGCGGATAGACAGGGAGACAAACACCCTGATCCGTGAGGGCGTCCCCAGCATCATCAATCCCTTCGACATGTATGCGATCGAGGAGGGGTTGCGCTTGAGAGAGAGCGCCGGTAGCGGCACTGTGACCGTGATGTCGATGGGTCCTCCTCAGGTCGAGGGAGCGCTCAGGGAGGCGCTCGCTCTGGGCGTGGACGATGCCATACTTCTGTCGGACCGCGCTTTTGCGGGATCCGATACCTGGGCGACGTCCTACACGCTGGCCGCCGGTATCCGGAAACGCGGCGCGTTCGACGTCGTGCTCTGCGGCAAGCAGGCGATAGATGGCGACACCGCGCAGGTGGGTCCGGGTGTAGCGAAGCTACTCGGCATCCCGCAGGTGGCGTACGTGAGGAAGCTTACGCTCGACGGCGCGCGCTGTACTGCAGAGCGCATGATGGAGGACGGTTCCGATGTCCTCGATGTTCCGCTTCCCGCGCTCTTCACGGTCGTCAAGGAGATCAACGAGCCGCGACTTCCTTCTCTCAAGGGGAAGATGAAGGCCAAGAAGGCCGAGATCACGGTCTGGGGAGTCTCGGATCTGGATGTCGATGACGGCGAGATCGGTCTCGACGGTTCTCCCACGCGTGTCATGACGATCTTTGCCCCCGAACTCAGGGCGGACGGTGTCGTGTTTGAGGGCGAGGTTGATGAGACCGTGGCATCGCTCGTGAAGGAACTTGTTCCGATCCTCAAAGCAGAGATCTAGAGCGAGAAACCAGTTCAGGAGAGAGCAGTGTGAGCAGTATCGAGGTACTCGAGGAACAATGCGTAGGCTGTGAGCTCTGCATAAAGGCCTGCCTCTACGATGCCATCGAGATGCGTGATGGTATCGCAGTCATCAAGGACAACTGCACGCTGTGCGGCGCATGTGTGGAGCCGTGCAAGTTCGACGCGATTATCCTGAGGCTGGACAAACGTGAGGCGATCGAGCTCAGTGACTACCGTGGCGTGTGGGTAGTGGCCGAACAGCGTGCGGGTGTTCTCCACAGCGTATCGTTCGAACTCCTCGGCAAGGGACGTGAACTCGCAGATGAGCTCTCTGTCGAACTCTCGGCTGTGCTTCTCGGATCGGGCGTCCTTGAACTCGCCCCCGAGCTGATTGCTCACGGCGCCGATCGCGTCTACGTGGTCGATGAGCCCGAACTTGAGCATTTCCTCGACGAGCCCTACTCAAACGTAGTGGCTGAACTCCTGGAGAAATACAACCCGGAGATCGTGTTGACCGGCGCGACTTCAATGGGGCGCTCGCTGATTCCTCGAGTGGCAGTTCAGGTGAAGACAGGACTCACTGCCGATTGCACCGCTCTGGCGATCGATGACAAGGAGAGGCTTCTTCTTCAGACCAGACCGGCGTTCGGTGGGAACATTATGGCCACCATCATCTGCCCCGATTTCAGACCTCAGATGGCGACTGTTCGTCACAAGGTCATGTCGGCTCTCGATGCTGATCCGTCGAGAAAGGGCGAAATCGTGCGAGAGAAGATGGACGCGGCGCTCATGCGATCGGGTGTCGAGTATGTGAAGTTCGTGGAGGATCTGACACAGACGATCAACATCGCAGACGCTGACATCATCGTGTCTGGTGGCCGTGGTCTCGGCGGCCCCGAGAACTTCCATCTCATTGAACTCCCCATTATGAGTGTTGAGACAGACACCTATACAACAGCGTCAAAAGTGGAGGCAGTGCGTTCGCGTATCACATCGAAAAGCACCCGAAAAATCACATTGGCAAAAGGTATTTTTGAAGCCAACAT
>DAOVNE010000069.1 GCA_030630395.1 Candidatus Eiseniibacteriota bacterium | reverse complement strand
CTGAGCGTCGATGACGTCGGGAGCACGTTCTTCACCTTCGACTGCAATCCGGGAGGATCGGACCAGAAGTACGCGGCAAACCAACAGGCGTGCAGGTTGTTCGGAAGGGCCAGGGGAATCCAGATCTTCGATATCAACAAAGGCATCGGGACGCATCTTGCGATCGATGAAGGCCTGGTGGGACCGGGCGGGACGCTGGTCTCAACGGATTCGCACGCTAACATACTGGGTGCGATCGGAGCGTTCGGGCAGGGCATGGGGGATCAGGATATCGCCAGCGCGTGGGCGAACGGGAAGGTCTGGTTCAAGATCCCGAAGTCCATGCGGATTACCCTCAAGGGGCGGCCGAGCAAGAACGCCACAGCGAAGGACATCGTATTCGCGTGTATCAGGCACTTCGGGGCGAGCGGGCTATTAGGTTTCGCCGGCGAGTACTACGGTCCTGTGGCGGAGAGCCTCTCGCTCGACGCGAGGATCACGGTGGCATCGATGGCGACCGAGATGGGTGGCATCATCACGTTCTTTCCGCCGAACGATGAGGTCATCGAGTACTCGAACGCCGCCGGTGAGAAGACATGGACGCCCGTCTACGCAGATGAGGATGCGGAGTACTCACGTGTTGAGGAGGTCGACATCTCGGGAATCGGTCCAATGATTGCGAAGCCGGGTCACCCGGATGACGTGGTCGATGTCTCCGACATCGCGGGCAAGAAAGTCGACTCAGTCTTCATCGGTTCGTGCACCAACGGACGCTACGAGGATATGGTTGCGACCGCGAAGATACTGAAGAATCGAAAGGTGGCCCCCGGCGTTGTCCTGAAGATCGTTCCCAGCACCGACGCGGTGTGGAGGCGATGTCTTGACGAAGGCATCATCGCCATCTTCAAGGAGGCGGGCGTGCTCCTTGGGAACGCAGGGTGCGCCGGATGCGCGGCCGGGCAGATCGGACAGAACGGGCCCGGCGAAGTAACGATAAGCACGGGGAACAGGAACTACCCGGGCAAGCAGGGGAAGGGCGAGGTCTACCTGGCGTCTCCCGAGACGGCCGCGGCCTCGGCGGTTGCGGGTGAGATAGCGACAGCGGATGCCATCCCCGACAAGCCGGCGGTCTTCATGCCCGACACCGGACTTGCGGCGAAAAGGACGAAGGTTCATGTCAGGGCAACAGGAGGGGATCGTCCGACGAAGGTCAAGGGCCGGGTCTGGCTCGTCGACATGGACAACATCGACACGGACATGATCTTCCATAACCGGCACCTCGCAATCACCGAAATGAGTGAGATGGGACAGCACACCTTCGGGAACCTCGTCGGGTGGAAGGACTTCCCTGAGAAGGTGAAGGGGGGTGACATCGTCGTGACCGGATCAAACTTCGGCTGCGGCAGTTCGCGACAGCAGGCCGTGGGCTGTTTCACGAGCCTCGGTGTCTCTCTTCTGGTCGCGAAGTCGTTCGGCGCCATCTATGAGCGCAACGCGATCAATGCAGGCGTGCCGATCCTGGCTGCGGACCTCGCGGCCGCGGGTCTGAAGAACGGCGACGAGATCGAAGTGGATCTCACAAGCGGTGAGATTACGCTTCTCGGTTCGGGGGAAGTCGTGAAGGGTAGCCCGTTCTCTCAAGTGCAGATGGAGATCTACCAGCGAGGTGGATTGCTGAAGGGATAGGACCAGATGCAAGGAGGCACATCGTGAGCGCAATCGGTCAGGCCGGCCGGAGAGGGGACAGGGTCCGCTCGGACTGCTGGATAGCGGTCTCTCCCCGGGAGAGCGGCGGGATCACGATATCGCTCAAGAGCAAGGTGGAGTCGATGTACGGGGACTCCATCCGGAAGCTGATCAAGGACGGGCTTGAGGCTCTGGGAGTCGGGCACGCGGACGTGGAAGTAGAGGATGCGGGTGCGCTTCCGTTCGTGATCGCTGCACGTCTGGAGGCCGCTGTGAAGCGCGTGCTTCCCGATACAGCGGCCGAGTTCCTTCCCGAGGCGAAGTCGTTCACAAAGTCTGGAACGACGCGCGACCGGTTCAGGCGCTCGCGGCTCTATCTACCAGGTGACCAGTCGAAGCTCATGCTGAACGCAGGGCTACACGGTCCCGACGCCATCATCCTCGATCTGGAGGACAGCGTCGCGCCGGGCGAGAAGGACACGGCGCGCTTCATCGTGAGGAATGCTCTCCGCACCGTTGACTTCTTTGGCGCCGAGCGGATGGTCCGCATCAACCAGCTTCCTGCCGGGCTCGATGATCTGGACTACCTCGTTCCTCACAACGTACACCTGATTCTCATCCCCAAGGTCGAGAGTCCCGAGCAGGTGGTCGCAGTCGACGCACGTATTCAGGAGCTCAAGGCAGAGCACGGCGTCGACGCAGACATCTACCTCATGCCGATCGTCGAAAGCGCGCTCGGCTGCTGGAGGGCCTACGAGATCGCGGCGGCGTCACCGAGCGTTGTGGCGCTTGCCATCGGGCTTGAGGACTACACGGCGGACATCGGAACAGAGCGCACAAACGAAGGCCGCGAGAGCTTCTGGGCGCGGGCGCAGGTCGTGAACGGCGCGCGTGCCGCGGGGGTGCAGGCGATCGACACGGTCTTCTCGGACGTTACCGACATGGAAGGCCTCATGGAGAGCGTGCTCGAGGCCAAGAGCCTTGGTTTCGATGGGAAGGGCTGCATCCATCCCAGGCAGATAGAGGTTGTTCACAGGGGCTTCGCGCCCAAGGAGAAGGAGATCGATAAGGCCAGGAGAATCGTCCTCGCCTTCGAGAAAGCAGAGGCAGAAGGCCTTGGCGTCGTGTCGCTCGGGAGTAAGATGATCGACCCGCCCGTCGTCAAGCGTGCTCTCAGGACCGTTGATATGGCGATGAGGGCGGGACTCCTGCCGGAGGATTGGCGCGAAGGAGGTGCCGACAATGCCTAGCCCCGAGATGAAGAAGAATGCGGCCGGGCGGATGGTCCCGGTAGAGATCAACGGACAGACGGCGGTTCCGTATCAGGGGGTCGGCAAGCACCGTCCCACGGGCAACAGGACCGCTCCGAGAATCGCAACCTCAATCGACTATCCCGAGAGCGGAAACAAAGTCGTGCCCGATCTCAAGACCGCACTCAAAGAGGCGGGCATCCGTGATGGGATGACGATATCCACTCATCACCACCTGAGGAACGGGGACTTCGTTGCCAACGCTATCTTCGATGCGGCAGCCGAACTTGGTATCAAGGACCTCATGTGGTTCCCGAGTGCTTCGTTCCCGTGCCACGCTCCGATCATCGAACACATGAAGAACGGTGTCGTGCACCACATTGAAGGAAGCATGAACGGGCCCTTGGGTGCGTACTGCTCCGAGGGGAAGATGCGGGGGATGGGTGTACTCCGTTCGCACGGCGGACGCTACCAGGCGGTCCAGGACGGCGACGTCCACATTGACATTGCCGTCATTGCAGCGCCTACCGCCGATCCGTTTGGAAACGCGCACGGGCTTACCGGCCCTGCGGCGTGCGGGCTTCTGGGATTCGCGCTCGCCGACTCGCAGTATGCCGACCGTGTGATCGTGGTGACCGACAACCTCATCGAATTCCCGTGCATCCCGTGGCAGATTCAGGGCAACTACGTGGATTTCGTGACGACGATGGACGCCATAGGAGACGCTTCGAAGATTGTGTCGGGGACGACGCAGATCACGAAGAGCCCCGACCGGCTCCGTATCGCTGAGATGACGGCCAGGTTTGTGAAAGAAGCCGGCATCATGCGTGACGGTTTCTCATTCCAGGGCGGCGCCGGCGGCACATCGCTCTCCTTCGCTATCTATCTCATGGAGATGATGCGGGAGGCGGGCATCAAAGCAAGATTCGTGAGAGGCGGAAGCACCAAGTACCTGACGGCCATGCTGGAGGAGGGGCTCACCGACTACATCCTCGACGGGCAGACGTTCGATCTGGATGGCGTGAGATCGATGCGTGAGAACCCGAGCCACGTCAACACGAGCCCGTTCACGAGCTACAATTGGCATGGCAAGGGGAACTTCGCTTCGATGCTCGACTGCGTCGTGCTGGGCGCGACCGAGGTCGATGTGAACTTCAATGCGAACGTCGTCACGCACTCGGACGGTCGGCTCCTGCACGGCATCGGCGGGTGGCAGAATTGTCTCTTCTCGAAATGCACGATTCTTCCGATCCCGGCGTTCCGCGACCGCATACCCGTCATCGTGGATGAGGTCACGACGCTCGTTGGGCCGGGCGAGCTCATCGACGTTATTGTCACCGAGCGCGGCATCGCCATCAACCCGCTTCGCGAGGATCTCTTGGCGTCCGTTCACGGCAAGGGTCTGCCGATCCGGACCATCCAGGAGATGAAGGCCGAGATCGACGATCTGGTCGGTGGCACACCGAAGCCGCCGGAGCTTGAGGAAAAGGTAGTCGCCGCCATCAAGTGGGTCGACGGCACCGTGATAGACTGCGTGCGGCAGGTGAAGGTGTAGGGCGGTCGGTCCACCTAGAGTCTTACGGCTCGGGGACCTTGTCCGGGCCGTTGTAGAACCTGCGCGTGGGGTAGGCGAAGTCGATGTCTGGGGCCGCCGAGAAGCGGTCCAGCACGTCCTCCCATATAGCCTCTTCAGTACCGCGGCGCCGGCGCGGCCGACACAGGTACCGTATGGTCAGAAGGACGCCGCTGTCCCTGACGGCTGTGTAGACCTTCGGTGTGAACGTCGAGTAGGAGATCATGAATCTCTTGCTCGCCTCCTTCACGGTCTTCTCGGCGCGCTTGCTCTTCTCGTCGTCGTGTGCCGTGGCGATCTCCTGCAAGATCTCTTTCGCCTTTCGCCAGTTGCTCTCGAATGTGACGAGCACAGGTATCTCATTCCATATGTATCGAAACCCGTGGCTGTAGTTCGCGAGCGGGGCAGAGAGAATCATCCCGTTCGGAATGTGGAGGATTCGGCCGGTGCTCTGATCTGCATCGACCCAGTTCCCGACCTCCATGAGGGAGAACTGGAGGAAGCGGATATCGATTACGTCCCCTGAGAATTCCCCGATCTGAATCCGGTCCCCGACAACGAACGGCCTTCGCGACACGATGAGGAGCCAGGCGGCGGCGTTGGCCACAAGGTCCTTGAGAGCGATGGCGATACCGGCTGAGAAGAGCCCCGCGTACACCGCCAGCGACTGGAAGCCCTTAAGCCAGATGCGACCCACAAGCAGGATTCCGAGAGTGGCCGCAATGTACCCTGAAGTCCTGCGCCACTCGTAGCGCGTTCTTGCATCGTCGGTCTTCCTCCAGACGATCCTGAGCACGAGCGGTCGAGCCGCCCAGAGAACAAACAGAATGGCGACCGTGTACGTGAGATTCAGGGACGTCTCGATCGTGAGACCGGTGACTGATGCGATCCACATGGCAAGCTGATTCATGGTTTCTTCCTCTCGGCCTCTCCGCGCGGCTCCGGCGATTCTCGACGGCTACTCCGCGCGGTTCCCGCATGCGGGACAGTCGGGGTCCCTCTCTATCTCAAGGACATCGAATCTTGGCCCCATGCCGTCGACAACGAGCAGACGGCCCGCCAACGTGCGGCCGATGCCGATGAGATACTTGATCGCCTCGGTCGCCTGGAGTGAGCCTATCATGCCGGCCGTGCAGCCGGGCACCTGTGGCATCTCCGTGGGGCTCTTGTCAGAAATGAAGCACTCCAGGCACGGAGTTGTCGGTGGATGGATCAAACTGAGCTGCCCCGTGAACCCACTGACCGCGCCGTAGACCATGGGGATGCCGAGGGCGATGCACGCGCGATTCAGGACGAACCGGGCGTCGAGCGTGTCGAGGCAGTCGATCGCGATATCATGTCCCGCGACAAGGTCGGGCGCCGAGTCTGTGTCGATGCGGTACGATTGCGGTACGATTGCGGCAGCGGGATTCAGGGAGACGAGGTGTTCAGACGCAGCCGTGACCTTCCCCCGGCCGATGTCGCTTGTGGAGTACAGGACCTGGCGGTTCAGATTGGAGAGTTCGACGGTGTCGGGGTCACAGAGGGTGATGCGTCCAACGCCCGCGGCTGTGAGGTAGAGTGCGACAGCGGAGCCGAGACCACCCGCCCCGGCGATGAATACACGCGCGTCGCGCAGACGTTCCTGCCCATCCTCGCCCCAATCGGGGAGTCCCATCTGGCGTGTGTAGCGTTCGAGTTCATCGGACGAGAGCACCATGAGGGTCTCCTGAGCGGATCGCGTACTGGAGCCTGTCCGCCGGCAATCACCGCGTACCGGAGCCTATCCTCCGGCGACCGGTGATTGGATCGTGATCACATCTCCATCGGACGGAACATACTCCAGCTTCCGCACCTTCCCATCGGCGAAGGCGAAGGCGACCATGGCGAGTGGAATGCCAAGCTCGCCCAGAATCTCAATGAGCGTAGCGCCCTCGTGTGTCTCGACCCGACGCGTGTACTGATCGACGTCCGGCTTGAGCAGATCGTGGAGTTTTCCACCCGAGCGGAGATAGACGATCATCGCTTCCCCCAGAGTCGTTCATGTCGCGATAACGACGCGTGACGGGCTACATGGCTACATGGCCTTCGGCTTGAGTCTCTTTCCGCGCACCTTGGGCACGCCGTCCTCAAACGGCTCACCGAGAAGGCCCGCCTTCTCAAGGTTGTCGGCCACGTGTGGAAGCCCCAGGATTTCGAGCACCTCGCGCGTTGGGTTACCGTTCTTGTCCCAGCCGCGGTTGTAGTAGTAATCGTCGAGCATGAACTCGAAGTTCTCGACGCCGACCCGCTGACCCTTGGCCGGCCCACTCGGGACCTTCTCCTCAAGCTGTCTCGCGGGCGCCACGTCGAACTGGCGTCCCGGGCCGCCGTTGCGCTCGATGTAGTGTGATCGTGTGAGGTTCCAGATTTTCTCCGAGACCTTCATGCACTCCTCGAACGTGACGTCCCAGCCTGTGAGGTAAGAGATCGTGTCGACGTGCTCCTCCGCCGTCACGTCGACCTCACCCCAGAAGAGTCGGCAGCAACACCACGTGTCGAAGAGCGGGCGTATGTGCTGGAGGTATATGACAACCTCAGCCTTGCCCTTTGGCGTGTCCTGACCGATCTG
>DAOVNE010000312.1 GCA_030630395.1 Candidatus Eiseniibacteriota bacterium | reverse complement strand
ACGAATTCGGAGAGCTGGGCTCCGACACGCGGCCCCAGTCCCCAGAACGATGCCACTCCAAAGAGGAGAAACCCCAGAACGGTCGCGCCCAGCACCAGCCCACGCGGGAACGGAGATCTCTCAGACACGAACGATGCGACACCGTCCAGAAGAACTGCCAGGAGAAGCCCGGCGAAGACCATCAGGAATATGTGTGCGCCGCTCCCGAGAACGAAGAGGGCGAGTCCTGCGATCGCAACGAGGACTATCACGATGAGCACGCGTTGGGCGAAACCATCATATGCGGGCATTCCGGTCATCGGTCCTCCCGGACGACGTCAGATAGTGACGACACACCCTTTCCCAGAAAGAGCTGCAACGATGCCCTGCATCGCTCCCACCCGGCCGACCTTGAGTCTGCTCCCAAGCTCGAAGAACTCAACGCAGGTACCACACGCTACTAGATCCACTCCCGCTTCTGCAAGCAGGATGAGACCGTCCAGAGCCCGAGACCCATCTGCAAGGAGCTTGACGCCCTCGTTGTAGAAGATGATCTGCTCCGGCTTCGTCTCGCTGCCGGCGAGTTTCCGGAAGAAGGAGGCGATGAGCATGGTGCCAAGCTCATCGTCTCCACTTCCCATCGTCTGGCTCGTCACGACGAATACATTTCCCACGTACACGGCTCCTTGTCATGAACTCATACGTTTCTTGTGTTCTCAGTCGTTCGTACAGCATTCCGATGACGGTTTCAAGTGGACATCGCCTCGGGCGGCGGTTCAACCCTTAGCGTCTTCATGTACTCGATCCACGCTGGGACAGCTTTGAAGCCGAGCTGGAGATTGAGTCCGAACATCGGGTTGTTCTCCTCGTTGTCGGTCTCGATCTGCTCCACTCCCCGATCACGGGCGTATTCGACACCCTTGAGCTTGAGCGCTGTCGCTATTCCGCGGCGGCGATGCGTTCTGACAACACCAGTGAGACCCGTATAGAGCTTCTTCGGATCAGCCTCGGAGAGCCAGACGCCACTGTAGCCCACATAGCGTTCACCGTCCCGCGCGAACCAGTGTGCGTCCGCGTCGTACGCGGGGCTTTCGAACCGCGTGCAGAAATGCTCGAACGTCTCCTTCGTCGGAGGATCCGTGAACGGCACATCCTGGAAGAGTTCCCACTCGAGTTCGTAGTACGAGCGTTTCCAGTCCTCGTCAACCTGAGGAAGCTCGGAGAGACGGAGTATCTCTACTCCCTGCTCACTCATTCGTGCGGGGAAACCGGCGTACCGCTCGAAATCAAACTCGGCGATGCTCAGGCGCGACACGGCGTAGCGCATCACGGACTTGTACCCACGACTCGTGATGAACCGTACGCATTCGGGCTTGTCCTCACGCGTCCAGACCACGTGGCAAATAGGGTTCTTAGGCTCGAGTTCGGCCACCAGGAAGTCGTGGAACCGGCTCCCGTATCCCCGTCTCTGATAATCGGGGTGAATCTCAACCTCCATGAAGTACTTGCCCGGGCTGTGACACCACGCTCTCTCTCCGTATGTGCCGACCGCCACGACGTCTCCATCCACCTGTCCCATGAAACGCTTGAGCAGGAACCGCTGATCTCTGTTCTCGTCCCTGTACCGGAACTGACGCACCGATGTGCGCTCATCCGGCCAGAGCGCGTTCGAGATCCCGACCACTGCCTCGTAGTCGGCGTCGCCCGCCTCGAACGGCCGGATTGTCATTGTTGCTGCTGGGTCTTTCATGCATGTGTCTCCGTGTTCTCTTGATTCAATTCGTTTGCGAAGCTGAGCCACCCCGGCATTCGGTGAAACCCCAGCTTGAGATTCAGATCGTACATCGGGTTGTTCTCCTCGTTGTCGGTGAGGAGATAGCTGACATTCCTGTCTCTGGCCAGCTCAATGGCATGGACCTTGAGCTCCGTCGCGATCCCCTTCCGCCTGTACGGTCTGAGCGTCCCGGTCAACCCCACATAGAACCGGTTCTGGTCGGCAAGGGCCAGCCAGAGGCTCGTCATACCCACGTAGTCATCCCCGTCCAGGGCGATGAACCACGACTCCGGGAAGAACGCGGGGTGATCGAACTGCTTGACCCACTGATCATATGGACGCCGTGTGAGCGGGTCCGGTGTCGGCACGTCCTTCAGGATCTCCCAGACCAGATCGTAGAGCTTGCGCTTCCACTTACGATCGGTCCTCGATAGCTCAGCCGCCGTGACGATTGTCAGGCCGTGAGACCCCGCCCGTCCCCGGTACGTGTCGAAAGCCTCTGAGTCAAAGCCGGCGGTATCGAGTCGCGACACCTCCTGCCTCTGCGTCTGCTTGAAGCCGCGCTTCGTCAGGAACCTGATGTACTCGTCCATATCCTCACGCGTATCCGTTGTGAGTTTAACCGCGCGACTCTCGCACTTCGCCAGGAGCTCCATGATGTGATCGTAGAACGCTGAGCCTATGCCCTGCCTCTGGTGATCCGGCCGCACCTGGATGTAGACGAAGTACTTGCCCGGCTTGTGGCTCCATGGAGAGTCACCGACCGATGCGTACGCGACTACCTGCCCATTTGTCTCCCACATGAGACGCTGGAAGTAGTACTCAGGATCCCGGGTGGCGTCGTCCGCCTTCATCCCCTTAACACTCTGTAGCCACTCGGGCCAGAGCAAGTTGTGGATCTCCACGGCCGCCTTGTAGTCGGCGTCCGTGCTGTCGAAAACCCGTATCAGTTGTGTCATGTGTTTCTCCATTTT
>DAOVNE010000059.1 GCA_030630395.1 Candidatus Eiseniibacteriota bacterium | reverse complement strand
TGATTCACGGACTCTGATCACGAGAGGATCGGTGGCGCATCAATGCCGGAATTGAAAAAGGAAGATTCCTCGGTTGAGCTTAGCGCAAGCGACAACAGATTCGCAGCAACAGAGGAGATGCCCGCGTTCGATGTTGACACGGCAGTAGAGGATGGAGCGCCCGACAGCACCGGGCGCCTCAAACTCTACATGGACGAGGATGAGATTCTCGGTCTCCACCGGAGACTCGCGAGCAAGCTCTTCCGTCTCGTGCGCAAACGAAGCGGGAAGATCGTCCCGTTCGACAGAAAGAAGATCACGACCGCCATCTTCAAGGCAGCGCAGGAGGTGGGGGGCAGGGATCAGGAGATCGCAGAGCGACTGACCGATGAAGTGCTTCTCTACATGTACTCCGAGACAGGCGCTAAGTTGCCGCAGGTGGAGGAGATACAGGACTCCATTGAGAAGATCCTGGTGGAGAGGGGCCACGCCAGGACGGCCAAAGCCTTCATCCTCTATAGAGACAAGCGCTCGAGGATTCGCAGGACGGACATCAACACGGCTCTCGCGGGTCTTGAGCAGCAGCGTCCGTCACTTGACTCGACCGATCTCTCCCTCTTCGTCAGAATGTCCGGCGACGATATCATCGCGTGGGATCGCGAGAAGATCGTGGAGACGCTCATTCGTGAGGCGGACGTCCCGGTCGACAAGGCCGAGAAGATCAGTCGCGATGACGAGGATCAGATTGCACTCGGCGCGACCACTGTCATCACGGCGCCACTCGTTCGTGAGCTTGTAGATGCGAAGCTCATCGAACACGGTCTCGAGGACGCACGCCGCAGACACACACGACTCGGTGTTCCCCTCTATGATGCGAAGAGGATCATCCTCGAACCGAACAAAGAGAATGCGAACATCCCGCACAATCCCGAGGCGACCAACATGTCTCTGGCGGAGGCGGTGAAGAAGCAGTACGCGCTTCTCTCCGTGTTCAGCCAAGACGTCGCTGACGCGCACGCCCGCGGAGATATCCACCTGCACGATCTCGGTTTCTTCGACAGGCCGTATTGCTCGGGGCAGTCCATAGAGTACGTGAAGAAGTTCGGCCTCAGTCTGCCGAATGCGCTTTCGATTGCGAAACCGGCGAAACACCCGGAGATCCTGCTGGCACATATGGTTAAATTCTCCGCGGCGCTTCAGGGTCACTTCGCCGGAGCAATCGGATGGGATGCAGTCAACACGTTCTTCTCGCCGTTTCTTGTGGGGATGTCCGACCGTGACATGCACCAGCTTGCCGAGATGATGGTCTTCGAGTACTCGCAGCAGAGTGTCGCCAGGGGAGGTCAGGCGATCTTCAGCGACATCAATATCTACTGGGAGACGCCGAAGCACTTCGCTGACGTCCCGGCGATCGGACCGGGCGGCAAGTACACGGGGCTGACCTACAAGGACTACGAGAAGGACTCACAGCGATTCGCCATGGCTCTCTTTGATATATACAAAGAGGGCGATGGGACGGGACGTCCCTTCTTCTTCCCGAAGCCGCTCGTTCACATCACAGACCGTTTCTTCCAGACTCCGGGGCATGAGGAGTTCCTGCTGCACATATCGGACGTTGCCGCCGACAAGGGCAATACGTACTTCGTGTTTGACAGGGGCGACACGGCGAAGATCTCGGAATGCTGCCGGCTCTCCTTCAAACTGGACGAGTCCGACCTTGAGGACGCCAAGGAGCCGTGGAGGATGCGTTACTCGGCTCTTCAGAACGTCACGATCAACCTTCCGCGGGCTGCGTACTACGCCAACGGGGACGACCATAAGCTCTTCGAGAAGATCGACGAGGCCTTCGAACTCATTGTCAAGGCGCACGAGCAGAAGCGCACCATAATAGAGAACCTGCTTGCGATGGGAGACAGAGGGCCTCTGGCGCTTCTGACGATGAAGCCGGACGGTCAGGAATATCTCCGGATGCACCGCGTGACCTTCCTCGTCGGGCTCCTGGGCCTGAACGAACTGGTCCAGAGCCATCTGGGTGAGGAGATGCACGAGTCCGATCGCGCGTTCCGTCTTGGGCTCAGGGTCATCGCCCATCTCAAGCTCGAGTGTGAGCGCTGGACGAAGAAGACCGGCCTGAGGTTGGTGCTCGAACAGACGCCGGCCGAGTCGGCGGCCTACCGGCTCGCCAAGCTGGACCTCGAGCACTTCCCGCGTCAGGCGGAAGCGGTCGTGAAGGGAAATCTCGCACTGGGAGAAATCTACTACACGAACTCGACGTTCCTGAACGTGGCGGAGAAGATCAGTCCCGTCGAGCGCGTGAAGAAGGAAGGCATGTTCCACGATATGATCGAGGCGGGAGCCCTGTGTCATATCTGGATCGCGGACAGCCATCCGGACAAGAAGGCCGTGGCGAGTTTCGTCAAGTCCACGTTCCTTCACACGCGAAACGCGCAGATAGCGTTCTCGCCGGAGTTCACGACGTGCAACATCTGTCAGAAGGTTACTCGTGGCCTCGTCGACACGTGTCCCCATTGCAGAGCGGCGCACATATCGGGGATCACGAACAGAACAACGTAGCCCGAAAGGGCATGGAAACGCGGCCGGCTCCTTGAAGGCCGCATCGGAGGCGAGGCGCTGTGAAACTGGTGTTCTTTGTGAAACAGGAATGTCCAGCCTGTATCAATGCGAAGGAGAAGATAGGGTTCTTCCTCAATAAGTGGGAGATGACCGACTCCGTTGCGATTGAACTGGTCGACGCTGGGACTGAGGATGGTCTGATCGAGGCCGCCATGCAGGGTGTGGGTGAGATCCCGACGATCATTCTCCGAAACGGCGAAGAAGAGCTGGGTCGCTGGGAGAAGAAGGCGCCCGTCTCGGACGTGCTCATGCAGTTGATGGGTGTCGATGCCTGACGCACCCGGGTCGGGGCTGCCGCACGCAGCTCGCCGGAGCGGGGGCCGAAATACCTGTGGAAGCCCGCATGCCTCATGCTATACTTCTGCCGCTCGGATTCTCGCGTCAGTGCGGGCGTTCCGGGCGGCAACTCATGTCGCTGAAGGAGGTCGATGAATGGTGACTCGCAAGACAGTTCTCACGGCGCTGCTTGTGGTTATGGCGGCCGGCATTCTGGGATCAGGTTGTGGCGGCGGCGGTGGCGTGGACATCATCGTCGATGGCCCTGTTGTTCTCTCTCGCTCGTTTGAGGAGGGAGACGTTCTCAAGTACAAGTTCAAGATGGGAAGCCAGTCCGGCATCAAGCGCACGGCGCACGAGCAGACCATCTACACGCAGACCGAGATCACGACCACCTGCACGTTCGGCGAAGTGACGGAAGACGACGTCACGATGCGGATGCTCTTCACGAACGCGACCGGCAGCATAACCGTCGGAGACAGGCCGGAGATCGACAAGTCGGTCGCAGAGCTTCGCGGCAACGAACTGGAGTTCACGCTCGATCCGACCGGCACTGTCCTCTCCTGGACAGGGATCGGTTCCTCCGATTACCTGGAGGCCGGAGCGGGCCAGATGGCTATTCTTCTGTACGATGTCTTTCCGGCACTCACGGACAAGGCGCTGGATATCGGAGTGAGCTGGACCACGGACTACGACATCCCCGACCTCTCAGCCGCAGTCGATCGCGACTTCAGCGGAGAGACCACATACACCGTCACGGGCTTCAAGAGTAAGAACCTGATCGACTGTGTCGTCATCAGTCGTCACTCGGACTTCAGCTTTGAGGGTCGGGCGGAGCAGGCCGGTGAGGTGTGGCTCATGGAGGGTGATGGAACCGTCGACGGTGATCTCTTTCTGTCGATAGAGGATGCATCACTTGTGTTCTCATCGGGTGAGATGAAGATGACTCTGACCGGCGAGGGCTCGTCTGTTGGGGGAGCCGCCGCGTCGAACGTCGTCGAGATGGGCATAGTATCAAGCCTCCGCATCGAGTTGGCGGAGTAAGCAGCCGGTGAACACGACCGCGCGTTCGGCACAACCGCCGGGCGCGCGGCTTCAAACCCCAAGGTCACAGGAGTCGAGATTCTGAGACTCAAGACTTTCTCTGGCGGAGTCCATCCTCCGGCTTCGAAGAAGCTGACCAAATCGGTCGTGATAGCCGAGGCGTCTCTTCCTGAGCGCGTGGTTATTCCGCTCAGGCAGTCTCTCGGCGCTCCGGCCGAGCCATGCGTCAAGGTAGGGGATGAAGTCAAGGTCGGCCAGAGGATCGGCGAGCCGGGCGGCTTCGTCTCCGTTCCGATCCACGCCTCGATCTCAGGCAAGGTTACGGCCGTGGGCAGGTTTCCGCATCCAGGTGGCGGCGAGGATATGGCCATCGTCATCGAGGGCGACGGACTGGACGAGTGGCACGAGAGCGTCAGACCCCGCGATGATGTTGAATCTCTGACAGCGGACGAAATCCGGAAGATCACGCTCGACGCCGGCATCGCCGGGCTCGGCGGGGCCGCGTTCCCGACTCACGTCAAGCTTTCCCCACCCGAATCCAAGCCGATCAACACTGTCATTCTGAATGGGGCCGAGTGCGAGCCGTGGCTCACTGCCGACCATCGTCTCATGTTGGAGCGCCCGGGCGACGTGCTTGAGGGTCTGAACATCCTCATGAAGGCCGTGGGCGCCGACAGGGGAATCGTCGGCGTGGAGTCGAACAAGCCGGACGCCGTTGCTGCGCTTAGGGCTGCGATTCCGGACGGAGCGAACATCGTCGTGACAGCCGTTCAGGTGAAGTACCCGCAGGGAGCGGAGAAGCAGCTGATCGATGTACTGCTGCGTCGCCAGGTCCCTTCGGGCGGGCTGCCGATGGATGTGGGTGTCGTCGTTCAGAACGTAGGCACGGCCTGCGTCGTCTACGATGCGTGTCATCTCGGACAACCACTGACGCGGCGCGTCATGACTCTCACGGGGACGCCGGTCGCCAATCCATCGAACTTCCTTGCGCGCATCGGCACGCTCCTGTCCAGCCTCATCGAGCAGGCGGGTGGAATGACGACCGAGATCGGCAAGATAATCTCCGGCGGTCCGATGATGGGGATAACGCAGTTCTCGACCGACATCCCCGTCGTCAAGGGCATGTCTGGAGTTCTCTTTCTCTCTCGCAGCGAGGTCGACGAGCGGCAGCCGGACCCGTGCCTGAGGTGTGGGGCCTGTGTCCACGTCTGTCCGATGAAGCTCGTTCCCGTCATGCTTGAGAAACTCGTGATCCATGAGAGGATCGAGAAGGCTGTTGAGATGGGGATCGGTGACTGTATCGAGTGCGGTTCGTGTTCGTACGTCTGCCCATCGAAGCGCAGGCTGGTTCACTATTTCAAGTACGGGAAGCTGCTCGCTGCCCAGAAGGGCGCGGCGGTGAAGGCAGCGGCAGGGAAGTAAGGCACAGGCTACGGAAGCGAGTCACGGGGTCCGTGGCACCGGTCGGGTAAGGAGATAGGGGCAAATGCAGGAGCACCTGGTAGTCTCAGCCTCCCCACATATTCGCGAGGACGTCTCCGTACGGAAGGTGATGTACAGCGTCGTCATCGCGATGGTGCCCGCCATAGTCGGATCGGTTTACTTCTATGGTCTGAGGGCGCTCTTCCTTACGCTTCTTGCCTGCGCGGCTGCCGTCCTGACGGAAGCGATAATACAGAAGCTACGGGGAGTGCCTGTGGCGGTGACGGACGGAAGCGCGCTCGTGACAGGTATACTCCTGGCGTTCAACATCCCGCCCGGCGTGCCGTGGTGGATCCCGGTTGTGGGATCGGTCTTTGCGATCGCCATAGGCAAGCAGGTGTTCGGCGGGCTCGGGTACAATCCGCTTAATCCTGCGCTTCTCGGCCGCGCATTCCTGCTTGCGTCCTGGCCGGTTCACATGACGACGATGTGGCTGCCCGGCAAGGGTGGCACCCTGTCCGGCATGTCGCTTTCGGGCATCGATGTGGTGACGCAGGCCACTCCGCTCGCGATCATGAAGAGCGTGAGTGCCATCATCGCGGATCCGGCCTCCACGACTCACCAGGTCGTCCAGGCGCGGGAGGTTCTCGCAGGGCTTGGTTCATCCGATACGATCGCGAACCTGTTCATCGGAAACGTCGGTGGCTGTATCGGGGAGACGTCGGCCCTCCTGCTTCTCATCGGCGCCGCGTACCTCATGTTCAAGCATTACATCTCGTGGCGCGTTCCCGCCGCCTACATTATGACGGTCGCTGTTCTGACCTCGGTCTTCGGCGGCCCGGGCGGTCTCTTCACCGGGAATGCACTGTTCCACATTCTCTCCGGCGGTCTCATTCTGGGAGCTTTCTTCATGGCCACCGACATGGTGACCTCGCCTGTCACACCGCGGGGTATGCTCGTGTTCGGTGTGGGCTGTGGAGTTCTTACGACCGTTATCAGGCTGATCGGCGGATACCCGGAGGGCGTCAGCTACTCCATCCTGCTCATGAACATCGCGACTCCGCTCATTGATGGGCGTACGCGACCGAAGAAATTCGGGGAGGTGAAGCAGAGTGGGTAACTTCTTCAAACTCGTGGGTACGTTGACCATCATCGCCGTCGTCGCGAGCTATGGACTCTCGGTAGTCTACAACGCCACGCATGGAATCACGGAGGAGTACAAGCGCCAGGCAGAGGCGGACGCACGCATCGAAGCACTGTCCTCCAGTCCCGACGCGACATTCGAGCAGACGACGACCGAGTGTGTTCTCGATGGTCACAAGTTCGAGTACTTCACCGCGTACGATGATGGGGAGTTGGTCGGGTATTCATTCAAAGCCTACGGCAAGGGTTACTCCAGCACGATAGAGACCATCGTCGGCATCGATGCGGACGGGACCATCCGTGGGATCAAGATAACGAATCAGAGAGAGACCCCCGGGCTCGGCGCCAAGGTTCTCGAGGTCGCGTCACTGAACACACTGTGGGCCGTGCTCTCCGGAAACGCGAGGGATGAGGCGGGCGTCCGGCCGTGGTTCCAGGTGCAGTTCGATGGGCGAACCCCTGAGGAACTCGTCGTGGTCAAGAGCCAGGCACAGGAGGGGATTCTCGCCATCACCGGAGCGACCATCAGCTCCGATGCCGTTACCAACTCAGTCAGACGCGGGCACGAGCTCATTCTCTCGATCATAAAGGGCGATGAAGCGCCATGTGAGTCTGCGGAAGATGCAGCGGACGATGATGCCGGTAGCCCGGAGGTGAGCCGATGAGCGTGTTCAAGGAATTCACCAAGGGGTTCTACAAGGAAAACCCGGTGTTCCGACTGGCGCTCGGCCTGTGTCCGGCTCTGGCCGTGTCGACATCCGTGGAGAACGCTCTGGGAATGGGCGCGGCCGCGACATTCGTCCTGGTCGGATCG
>DAOVNE010000053.1 GCA_030630395.1 Candidatus Eiseniibacteriota bacterium | reverse complement strand
TGCTTCTATTGAGAATTCCGCCTCGAGCTTGCGGCGTCCCGCTTCTCCGAGCGATCTTCCCCTGTCAGGCCGGCTCAGCACATCGATGATGGCCTCCGCCAGCCCCGCGGCGTCGCGCGGGCGAATCAGGCGGCCAGTGACTCCGTCTTCGATCTGTTCGCTGATACCTCCCACGTCTGACGCGACGACCGGCAGCCTCGAACCCATCGCTTCCAGGATCACGAACGGCAGACTCTCGCCTTCAGAAGGAAGGATCAGGAGGTCGGCAGAGGCGAGTATCGCGGGCACGTCGCGTCTGAAGCCGGCCCAGATCACCTCGGTTGTGAGACCGAGGCTCTCGGCCTCCGCCCTCAGCTTCTCCTCGATCCCGCCCTCCCCCACGAATACGAGACGATAGTCGGGTATCCGCTTCCGGATCTCCTCGATGGCCCTGAGAGCGAAGACGTGCCCCTTCCCATCGGCCATCCGCCCGACGAGCACAGCAACCGGATCCGATACACCAAGGCCGAGATCCGCACGCACAGCGCTCGCATCGAACACCGTGTCGAACTGCGAGAGATCGATCCCGTTCTTGACTTCGACGATCTTCTCCTTGGGGATCCCGTAGTTCCTGATGAGTATCTCCCTGCTCAGTTCGGAGACGGCTATGGTCATGTCTATCAGTCTGTTGGTGAGCCTCACGAGAGCCGTGATGATCCGTCGGCCGAACAGCACGTTCGAGTCGGGAGAACGTGCTATGTGTTCAGTTGCGACCACCACGCTGGCTCCTGCAAGCCGTGCGGCCCACACTGCGGGAAGGCAGTTCCTCGGATGGGTCTTGTTGAAGTGCACGATCTCGAAACCACGAAGGAGCCTCAGCCCATCGAAGAAGACCCGTGGATTGAACTCCTTGCCGGGAGGGAAGCGCTTGACGTCAAGCCCCTGCTCGCGAAGGTGCTCTACCCACTCATCCACTTCCCGACGGTCCGCAACAAGCAGCCGTGGATCGAAGCCCGCTCTCTTCAGACCCAGGGCTACCTGGGTCATATAGACCTCGGCTCCACCCCATGCTCGCGCATCGGTGTAGAAAGCGATCCTCCCGGGAAGCGTGCCGACTCGATTCTCGCTCATCATGGCTCGACCCAGACCGAGTCAGCTCGGGCCGGTGTCCTGTCCGCCTCATCGCCGCCCTCGCGTGGAATCGGAAGCTGTCCCTCACGCACCATCCGGTTCATTGCCACGATGATCGCAAGGAGCGCGTAGAGAGCGTATCCGACGTTGCGGTGATGAAAGAGGTGGACGAAGAAGGTCTGCGCCACGATCGCGAAGAACCCGGCGTAGGCGCCCTGTGCGATGAAGCCGTACCCCGGCTCGCGCGCGACGGCGCGGAGGTTCCTTATCCCCATTCGGAAGATGGCGATAAGGAGGATGATGTATGTGATCGCCGCCGGGATGCCCATCTCAGCCGCGATAGTGAGAAGCAGATTGTGCGCCTGCAAGAGGACGCCACCCACCATGCTGCTGTCCGCGTGATACGAGAATGCGCCGGGCCCGACGCCGGTCAGAGGGTTGTTCCCTATCACCTCCAGAGCACTCCTGAAGATGGCAGGCCTCGCCGAGTAGTTACTTCTGTTCAGCTGCTCGAACCTCATGGCTACGAGATCCGCTGCGCCCGTGCCCGTGTAGGCAAGCGAAAGCGCCTGCGCCACGACGGCGAAGAGAATGAGGAAGACGATGATCCTCGTGATGGCTCGCCTGTCACTCAGACTCAGCATGCCGATGCCGGCCACAACTCCAAACCAGGCGCTCCGCGAGTACGTGAACAGGAGTCCCAGGAACCCAAGAAGGATGGCGCCATCGGCAAAAAGCTTGTGCCACCTTCTCTTCAGATGATCGACAGCGAAGAACCAGAACGGCATGGACATGATGAGAAACGCACCTAGGAAATTCGGGTGCCCAAGACCAAGGAACGCCGTGCCGGCCCCCTCGGCACGACCTCCGATCACGCCGGCCTCGATTTCCTCCGTTGTCGCGTGGACAGCTTCCACGGCGCCACCAAATCTATTGTACAGACCGACGGCGGCGATGAAGATGCCTGCGGTAGCAAAAACAATCGCGAAGCGCCTCAGGTCCTTCGGTGTCCTGAGCATGGTCACGACAAGGTAGAACCAGGCGAAGTAGAGTATCTGCTCCTTCCAGTAGAGCAGGACTCTTGCACGCGCGAGCTCCTGCCAGTTCTTGTTCAACCCCATGAGCATCGCCAGCGTCACCAGAATCAGGAAGGTGCCTATGATCCTATCGAGCTCAGTCCGCTGTACCAATGGACCCTGCGCCGCCATCTTGGCGTCCGCAGCGTACCGGACGATATAGACCATCCAGACACCGACGAGCGCAAGGTTGAAGCCGCTGATGTGGAAGACACTCCCAGGACCGACGCTGACCCCCGGCCTTGTGAATGCGATCATCACCGCGAGGCCGAGGACCGCCCACTCGATCTTGAACAGGGTTACGGAGACAATGGCGAACGCCATGACGAAGACAATGAGATACAGGGGATCAGGCAGACGAATCTTGGCGAGAACCACCGACGCAAAGGCGGCATACATCAGGATGGCGAGAACCCACACGGGCCACGAGCGACCGAGGTGGTCCTCGCTCCGCTCGAACGCACGTCGCATCCGTTCTCTCGTGCCACTCATCGCGCTGCTCCCGGGTCCGACCGACGCCGCTCCTCGACAGACCTGTTATGGTCACCGCACGAGTCATGAGCCGAACCGCACCCCTTCGTGGGATCCAAGCGCCGACATCTAGAGGCGCTCGTAGATCATGGGAGGTATGTAGAACTTCCTCCGATTCAGAACGGTTCCAATGACATTCGCACCCGCATCGTTGAGCCGGTCGACAGCCACCTCCACCAGCTGGCGCTTCGTGTGGCCTGCCCTCACCACCAGCACAACACCGTCTACCTTCCGCGAAAGCTGTATCGCCTCGGAGAAAGCGAGAAGGGGTGGGGCGTCGATCACAGTCAACTTGAAGCGCCTGCGACACTCCTGCAGGCCGGCGTCCAGACCCGGATCAGTGAAGATGCGTGGAGGCGCAATGACTCTTCTCCCCGCCGGCATCAGAACAAGGTGCGGGATACCGACGCTCCGCAGGCATGAATCGAATGCGGCGCCGCTGAGAACCAGATCTGTCAGACCAGGATCTTGCGATGCTCTCAACACCTTGTGGTGCTGTGGTCGGCGAAGATTCCCATCCACAAGCAGCGTGTCGATCTCGTTGGACACGGCCACGCTGTGGGCGAACTCCCGCGCCACGGTGCTCGTGCCCTCGCCCTCTACTGCACTTACAACCATGATGATACGCGAGGGTATATCCGGGAGAGCCATGTAGATCTCCGACGCCAGACCGTGATATTCCTCGATGCTCTCGGGCAGCTCGACCGCGCGTGCCGTTCGAACAGGCGCGCGTCTCTCTCTCGGGGTCACGACTTCGGACTCCTCCGTCTGTCGCGGCCCGTCGTGAATCTCTCCGCCTGCAGCCGGTCCGCCGACATCCTGCCCTCGGCGCTCCTCGCGGTCCGCTCTATCCATCGCCTTTGAGATCTTGCTCATTGCTGCCTTTCCAATCATGTACCGGCTATAGCTGGACTGCGCCCCGCTCTGCCGGCTGCTCAACGTGGTCACTCGTTCTGCATTCGACAACCTCAATGGTCTCAGTGATCGTCCGTCTGCCTATCCAAGGACGATTGTCGGCGTACCCGGCCAGAAGAGCATTGTCGCAGACGGTGTTGATCATCCTCGGAACACCACGCGAGTAGTCGAATATCCCATCGACGGCGCTACGGTCGAAGATCTCAAGATCCGCTGCGCCGGCAACGGTGAGCCTGTGTCTGATGTATTCCCCTGTCTCGACGCGAGACAGCGGATCCAGATGAAACCTGATGCTGATACGCTGTCTCAGCTGTCTCAGCTGCTGAAGCTCAAGCTTCCGCCTGAGTTCCGGCTGCCCGGCCAGGACGATCTGAAGGCTCGGGTGCCCGCCGGAGCGAAGGTTGGACAGCAGCCTCACTTCCTCGAGCATTGGAAGATTGAGGTTCTGAGCCTCATCCACAATGAAGACCGCGTTTCGACCGGATGCCGTCCACGTGTTGAGGAACTCCGAGATCTCGCGATGGATCTCCATCTTTGAGCGGCCCTTGAGCTTGATCCCGAGCCCCCATCCAAGGACACGCAGAAGATCGGTCCGCCCGATCGTCGTATTCGAGAGCCACGCGACCTTCGTGCTGGCGTCCAGTCCGTGGACGAGCGCGTCGAGCATCGTTGTCTTTCCGGTCCCCACCTCTCCGGTGAGCTGCACGAAAACACGTCGTTCTCTGACACCGTAGGTCAGATGAGCAAGGGCTTCCTTATGCTTGCCGCTCAGATAGAGAAACCTGAGATCCGGCGTGAGTTCGAATGGCCTCTCGGCCAGCTTGTAGAACTTCGTATACATGCTACTTCCGCTCCGGAATCGTGGCCAGCACCTTGAGTCCGAGCACTCTCTGGATGTCCTCGCGGCGCTCGAGCGAATTGTCCGCTCTCTCCATGGTGAAGACGAGTAGAACGCCGAAGATGATCGTGAAGAGACCAACGACGACCCTCATGTTGACGGGCTGAGGCGTCGGCCTGGCCGGGATCGATGCCCTCGCCACGATGCCGATGTTGAGGAGATTCGGATCGGTGGCGGCCGTGATCCTGAACTGCTCCCGCCTGTCCATGATGATCGCATACATGTCCGCATGGATCATGAGATCGTGCTCCAGGAGCCTGATCGTGGATCGGCTCTGGGCTATCTCCTCGTCCTCATTGTGCAGGTCATCGAGCATGCTGAGCACAGCACGGCGCTCCGCCTTCCACTCATCGATCCGCATCCTCTGCCGAGCAAGTGCCTGCCTCACCTCTTTCTGCAGAACCACCTGAGTGGCCGCTACCTCCCGCTCCAGCTTCAGAAGCGCGGGATGGTCGGCCGTGTACTTCGCAGAAACCCCTGCCATAGTCAGCTCGAGTTCGACCAGCCGCTTCTTGGCCTGCTGGACGCTCGTCGTCGCGTAGATCTCTCCGCTCGGAATGTGGGACGGGTCAGCGCCTGAGGCCAGCCACTCATCGACCATGGCCAGCTTCTCCTCGAACGACTGAATGTGCGAGTTCAAGGTCGCGAGTTCGTTCTCGAAGCGGTTCTGGAGCCCCATCTGCTGCTCCGCAAGACGGCCCCGTACAAGCTCGCCTCTCTCTCCACCGAAGAGCGCCAGCGCCATGGCGGTCGAGTCGCGTTCAGCCCGGACCCGATCTGCCTGAGAATCCAGATAGACGACCGCATCGTAGTTGAGGGCCACCGCCTTTCTGATCTCAAGGTATGCATCGAGTGCGGCATTCACCACATCGGCCGCCATCTGGGCGTCCGTGTGACGGTACGAGATGTCTATAATGTCGGACTCCGGCTGCTCCTGGGCCTTGAGCTTCTTCGACATGCGGTAGATGGCCAGCGGCCGCTCATCGCCGGTCGCCAGTTCAAGCCTGTCCACAACAGCCTCAGCAACAGCCGTGCTGGTGATTATCGAAATCTCCGAGTTGACGACCTCGGCTCGCTTGAGCACCCCGCGTGTCTCCGAGGGCATAACGTACCCCTGGTGCTGACGCTTGATCAACACACGCGCTGACGCCTCATAGCTCGCCACGCCGGTCTTGAAACCGTATATCATGATGGCCACTCCGACCACGGCAAGCGTGATCAGCACGGCTTTTCTCTTGAAGATGACGTATACGACGTCACGCAAGAGCGATGTGTCCTGCATTCCTCGGTTGCTGCTTTCCAAGCCCTTGTCCTTCCTTACACGCCTCGCACAGTACGCTAGTACCAGGCCCGCCCGTCACTCCCAAGATGTGTCATGTCGTAGCCCCGCAGGTAAAACAGCTGAGCGGGGGCTATGTTATCAAAGAAGAGATCAACGAATTCGTTGACCTTCCCGATCACAGACTTCGGAACGTATACGATGTCGTTCGGAGCGAGGACGATGTCCTCCGAGAAGTCGCGTCCGCTTAGAACCTTCGTCACGTCCACACGGAATGCGACCGGCTCTTGAACTCCGGAGGTGCGCACGATCATCACGCTGCTCGCTCTCCCAGTGGACAGGATCCCCCCGGCCGCTGCTACCGCACGAGTCACCGTCATCTCGCCCGTCGCCTCGATGCGCCCGGGCCTCTTCACTTCACCGATTACGAAGATCGGCTGCGCCGCCACGCTTGTGATAACTATCGTGACGGCGGGATCCAGGAGATACTCCCCAACGCTCTCCTCGACCGCCTCCGATAGCTCCGCCGTCGTTCGCCCCAGAGCGACGATGTCCCCACCTAGCGGCACGCTGACCGTGCCACTTGGTGTCACCGGTGTGCTGAAACCCAAGCTCTCATCGGTCAGGAACCTTACGACGATCTCATCCCCGATCCTCAGCCTGTACGCGCCGGCCACCGTCGTCGGAGCGCCGACACCCACGAGAGGGGAACCTGCACTCATGGAGGATGGAGCCGCATCCGGCGCCCCCACGTCACTACGCGGTGCGCCGCAACCCTGAACGCATGCGATCAGAGCGGCTACTAGGAATACGACAAGCAATCTCGCCCTCATAGACAGCATATAGTAGGTCTCCCCTGTGCACCTGCAAGCAGTTGAGCCCCCCACCGGGCTCCAACCCGAACCCTCCTAAAGCATAACTCGTGCCACGGTTATGGCAATTCCCCCGGTCCCGGTGTCCCGATCGCGCCAGGGGGCAGCATACGCTCAACCAGGCTATAGAGCCTCACCTGAACCCCGGGGAAATCGGCAGAACCCTCTAACTCATACTGACTGTCAAGATACTCCGCGATCCGCCCCTCAGGGTCCACGTGCCACGACCTCGAACTCACATACCATAGCCTCTGGCGTCCGGACACACCGGAAGTCACGCGCTCCGCGACTTCGGTGTCGCTTCCAGCCTGCCCCGGGTAGAAGAGGAAGCGCTCCTGCTCTCCCCCATAGTAGTGATCGAAGACGTCCGTGACAACAGGCACGAGGACAATGTCCCCGTCGCTCTCCCGCTCCTCGATATACTGGACGGCGCCTCTCACATCCTCTCGCCAGTAGGCCGGGTTCCAGTAGTAGTTCCCTGCGGACCAGAGACAGAGGACGATCAGAAGTCCCGCGACCGCTCTGCCCGGCAATCCTCTCAGTCTCCTCGCCCCCGCCGCCGCAAGAATGATGATCAGCGGAAGCGCCACTGCGATGTAGCGCGGATTGAACACCTTCACGTTCAAAATCGCAAGCACAGTTGTTCCGACAATCGGCACGATGATCGTGGGGAGGAGCAGGCGGAGCCGCGCTCTCGATTCAGCGAAGCTTGCAAGTCCCAGGGCGAGCACGACCGCAAGCACAAGGGCCGCCGGTCCCGTGTACAGAGCGTGCTTCATGAAAGCCGATGCCGGAGCAGTTGTGTGGAGCTCGACACTCGATGGTCCCAGGGAATAGCCGT
>DAOVNE010000012.1 GCA_030630395.1 Candidatus Eiseniibacteriota bacterium | reverse complement strand
TCTCTTCTCTTCCGGTATGGGGCCGGCTGCCTCTGCAAACGCGGTGAGTTCGTTGAGCTGCGCCACGAATCCGCCCAGCATGATAGTCACGAACTCCTTCGCGCGCACACGCTCCGGTTCTATTCCGTGCTCGCGCAGAATGGCTCTCGTCTGCTCGATGTTGCGCGACAGAGCCGGGCCAATGCCCGCGTACGGTGATGATTTGCTCTCGCTCTCGCCGACAAAGACGCCATCGATTCCAAGAGCGAGCGCCTTCAGCACAAGAGCCGGCGTTGCTCTCGCGCCGCTGGGAACCCTGATTATCCTCGTCTCCGGTGCGTAGGGAAGCTTCCCGGTTCCGACGTTGTCGGCCAGACGATACGTCGTCGTGTCATCGGCAAAGACAACGATCCTGGTTTCTCCGTCTTGGCGTTCGGAGATGGCGGCCTCGACTTCAGCCAGAAGCTGGTCGTTTGCATAGCAGTGGAGATCCATCGCGTCGATCGGGCACGCGGCAATGCAGATACCGCAGCCCGTACAGAGCGTCTCGTTGATCTGCGCGACATTCGACGACATCGAAATGGCGCCGGGAAGGCAGCTCTCCACGCAGAGGCCGCACCCATCGCAGATATCCTCATGGACATATGCGAGCACAGGGTCGAGCGAGAACTCTCCCTGGTTCATCAGTCGGACGGCCCTTGCCGCAGCCGCGCTTGCCGAAGCCACGGCATCAGGGATGTCCTTCGGTCCCTGGACGGCGCCTGCGAGGAATATGCCTTCCTTGAGAGTGTCGACGGGTCTGAATTTCGGGTGGGCCTCCTGCAGGAATCCGTCGGGACTCTTCGTGAGTTTCAGTATCTCCGCGATCCTCTCCGTACCCGCGTTCGGCTTGAGTCCCACCGACAACACAACGAGATCGAACTCCGCCTCTATCATCCGGCGAGAGAGCGTGTCCTCTACCTTAACGGTGACGCTCTTTGTGACCGGATCCTCGATGAGCTCAGCAACGCGACCACGCACGAACTTCACGCCGTCCGTCTGCGCTCGCTTGTAGTACTCTTCGAATCCCTTCCCGAACGCCCGTAGATCCGTATAGAAAACGTAGATCTCTCTCGTGGGGTCGGAGCGCTTGAGCAGTTGGGAGAGCTTGGTCGCGTACATGCAGCACACCCTCGAGCAGTACTCGTTGCCGACCTGCTCGTCTCTGGATCCCACACACTGAATGAAGCCGATCCTGCCCTTGATTGGTCTCAGGGGCGAGCCTGCTGATGCGTTAACGATCATGCGCTCCATCTCAAGCGCCGTGATGACATTCTTGTACTCTCCGTATCCGTAGACTTTCTTCTCCGTCGCATCGAAGATGTCGTACCCCGTGGCAACGACGATCGTGTCGACGGTGAAGCGGACCTTCTCGGACTTCCTGCCGAAGTCAATGGCGTCCTTTGGGCACGCCTTCTGGCAGAGTCCGCAGACATCACCGCCCTTGGTGAGTCTCAGACACACGCTTTCGTCAATCAGATACTTGTATGGAACTGCGAAGTCGAACGGCACGTAGATGGCCTTGCGGTCGAGCAAACCCTCTTCGAACTCATTGGGAACCTTGACGGGGCAGGCGTCTTCGCAGAGACCGCACGACGTGCACAGGTCGGGGTCGACGTACGTCGATTTCCTGACGACCGTGACCTCGAAATCGCCCAGGTAACCCTCGACGCTCTCGATCTCCGAGTTCGTCAGTAGCTCGATGTTTGGATTGGCAGGCACGTCCGCCATCTTCGGGCTCAGGATGCACGCGGAGCAATCTTCTGTGGGGAACGTCCTCGACAGCTGTGCCATCTTGCCGCCGATCGAGGCGTCCTTCTCGACCAGGTGAACCTCAAAACCTGAGTCGGCAAGATCAAGAGACGCCTGGATCCCGGCGATGCCCCCGCCGACGACGAGCACCCTCTTCCCAATCGGCATCGTCTTCTTGTCAAGCGACTCATCAAGACCGGCCTTCGCAATGGCCATGTTCGTAAGCTCTATGGACTTCAGTGTTGCTGTTTCCGGCTCGCCGTAGTGGGGCCACGCGCACTGTTCGCGGATGTTGGCCATTTCAAACACGTACGGACTCAAGCCCCCGGTCTCAAGCACGTCCATGAATGTTGCGCCCTGGAAGTGCGGCGAGCACGCGGCGACGACGACCCGATCGAGGTTATGCTCCTTGATGTCTTCGAGAATGAGCTTCTGGCCGAGATCGGAACACATGTGTCCGTAGTCGCGAGCGAGCACGACGCCGGGCCGCAGCGCCGCGGCCGCGGCGACTGCCTTGACGTCCACCGTCTCTGATATGTTGCCACCGCAGTGGCACACGTAGACACCTATCCTCATACTGTCTCCCTCTTGCCAACGTCGACGCGGCATTGACGCTGCCACGGTCGCGGATTGGAGGCCAATCGACTGGCGCCGGTATCTCTCTCGTGCAGGTCGCATGGAGACCCATTCAGGACAAACGTCTAACGATACTACGCCGAACGGACCAGGTAGTCAATAATTTGAATCCAACGGTTGGCATGATGCCGAATCCGTGGCGGTCGGCGTCGAGACCGCGATGCAGGCCGGCTCTTCGCCCTGCTGAGTGGGCCGTGGTATCCCCTTACACTCCCTTCATGCAGACCCAAAACACATTGACACTCAAGCATCTGTGATGATAACCTCAAACACTGATTTCACCGTGGAGCAGTGCTCCACGGTGTGGATTGTGAAGGGGCTATCCGCGTTTGCTCGGGCGCCTGTCTGGCTGGTAGTTGTGGCTACCGGTTCATGTCAGGCACCATCGCCGACACCGGAGGAATGGATGAGGCTTAGGCTAAGCACGGACTCCATCAGAAACGCAAGCATTGAGCGGGTCGAGGATCTGTCCGGACAGGCGCTCTCCTCCTGCTATCAGTGTGGGAGATGTTCCGCCGGCTGTCCCGTCGTGGACGAGATGGACCTCATCCCGAACGAGGTAATCCGGCTCCTGCAGTTCGGTCAGATCAAGAAGGTCCTGCGTTCGAAGACCATCTGGATATGCGCCTCGTGCATGCAGTGCTCGGCGCGCTGTCCCAAGGGCGTGGAGTTCTCAAGCATCTGTGATGCTCTCAGAGCCATGGTTCTCAGGATGCGACTGGCGACACCCGCGGTGGACGCGGGCAATCTGTCGCGCGTGATGGTGTCGAAGGCTCCGCAGATGGGTGTCGTAAGCGCTCTCAGAAAGCTGCTCAACGGATAGAGAGGTCGGAGGTAGGGATGAAGATACCTTACTACCCCGGATGCACTCTGCACGAACGTGCTCTCGACTTCGACATGGCATCGAGGGAATGTGCCAACGCTCTCGGTGTGGAACTCGAGGAGCTTCCAGTCTGGACGTGTTGCGGCGCGGTCTTTCCTCTGACGACGGACTCGGTGATGGACATTCTGGCCGGCGTCAGAAACCTGGCATACGCTTCCAGGATGGGCGACAAGGTCGTGACGCTCTGTTCGTTCTGCTACAACGTCCTCAAGCGCTCGAACAAGGTCATACGAGAGGACGAAGAGAAGAGAGAGAAGGCGAACCTCTTCTTGAAAGCAGACACCGACGAACGGGCTGAGATGGAGAGCTACCTCGAGCAGGACTACGTCGGTCAGGTTGAGGTGCTCCACTACATAGAGATGTTGAGGGATGTGGTCGGGTTCGACAAGGTGGCGAAGAGCTTGAAGACCAGCCTCAAGGGTCTCAGGGTAGCTCCCTACTACGGATGCATGCTGCTTCGCCCGAAGAAGGAGATGGAGTTTGACGACCCCGAGCGGCCGACGATCTTCGAGGACTTTCTCGAGACACTTGGCTGTGACGTCGTCGATTTCCCGATGAAGGCCGAGTGCTGCGGTGGATTTCAGATAGTGCGGGATGAGGAGACGGCCATCGCATGTTCGCAGACCGTTCTCAGCTCGGCCATCAAGCGGGACGCCGACCTGATCATCACGACCTGCCCTCTGTGTCTATATAATCTCGACAGGAAGCAGAAGGAGATGGCGAAGCGGGTGAAAGGGTTCACGAAGATCCCGGTCATCTACTTCACGCAGCTCCTTGGAATTGCGCTCGGTATCGACGAGGAACACCTGGATTTTTCTGATAACTACGTTGATCCACGTCCGGTTCTAGCCGGGAAAAAACTGGTCTAGGGGAGGAGTGATGGAGCATCGCATTGGCGTCTTCGTCTGCCACTGTGGGACGAACATCGCTGGGGTGGTGGACGTCAAGCGCGTCGCTGAGGAACTGGCCAAGTACCCCGGCGTCGCGTACTCGACGGACTACCTGTATATGTGTTCGGATCCGGGTCAAAACCTGGTGAAGGATGCCATCAAGGAGCACGGTCTCACCGGGGTCGTGGTCTCCGCATGTTCGCCCACGCTGCACGAGGCCACCTTCCGCAGGGCGGGAGCGGCGGCCGATCTGAATCAGTACCGAGTGGAGATGGCGAACATCCGCGAGCACTGCAGTTGGGTGCACAGAGGCGACAAGGAGATGGCCACCGAGAAGGCCATCAAGATCATCAAGACGATGATCGAGAAGGTGAAGCAGAACGAGGCGCTCGAGCCGATCTCCGTCCCGATGACGCATCGGGCCATGGTCGTGGGCGCCGGCATTGCCGGTATCCAGGCCGCTCTCGATATCGCCAACGCCGGACACGACGTTGTTCTGGTCGAGAAGGAGCCGTCGGTCGGTGGGCACATGGCGCAGCTGTCGGAGACCTTCCCGACGCTTGACTGCTCGCAGTGCATCCTCACGCCGAAGATGGTGGAGGTGTCCCAGCACCCGCGCATCAAGCTTCTTACCTACTGTGAGATAGACGACGTCTCGGGCTACGTTGGCAACTTCAAGGTCAGGATCAAGAAGAAGGCCGCGTATGTGAACCGCGACGTCTGCAACGGCTGCGGCCTCTGTATCGAGAAATGCCCGGCGAAGACTGCCTCCGAGTTCGACGAGGGGCTTTCCGAGAGGAAGGCCATCTACACGCCGTTCGCACAGGCCGTTCCGAACCAGCCGGTTCTCGACCGCGACCACTGCATCTACTTCGAGAGCGGGAAGTGCGGTGTCTGCCAGAAGGTCTGTCCGGTCGACGCGATAGACTACGAACAGAAGGACGAGTTCCTGGACGAGGAGGTGGGGGCCATCATCGTCGCGACGGGGTTCGATCTCTACCCGATCGTGAACATCGGTGAGTACGGAGGCGGCGACATCAAGGACGTCGTGACCAGTCTCCAGTTCGAGCGTCTCCTTTCCGCGTCCGGACCGACCGGGGGAGTTGTGCGGAGACCGTCGGATGGCGAGATCCCGAAGGAGGTCGTCTTCCTGACCTGCGTCGGATCGCGCGATCCGGAGGGCCACATGCCCTACTGCTCGAAGGTCTGCTGCATGTACCTCACGAAGCACGCGATGCTCTACAAGCACAACGAGCATGACGGCCAGGCGTACGTCTTCTACATGGACGTGCGAACGCCCGGCAAGGACTACGAGGAGTTCTACCAGCGGGCCGCGGAGGAGGACGATGTCCTCTACATCAGGGGCAAGGTCTCCAAGCTCTTCGAGGAAGACGGAAAGGTGATGGTGTGGGGCGTCGACACACTCACCGGGCAGAAGGTCGAGATCGCGGCCGACATGGTCGTGCTCGGTCTGGCGATGGTTCCGAGCGCAACCGCGACCGAGCTTGCGAAGATGCTCAAGATCCAGATGAACCAGTGGGGATTCTACTCCGAGGCCCACCCGAAGCTCAGGCCGGTCGAGAGTCTGGCCCCCGGCTTCTATCTCGCCGGTGCGGCGCAGGGACCGAAGGACATTCCGGAGGTCGTGGCTCAGGCATCGGCCGCGGCGAGCAAGGTCTGCGCACTGTTTGCGGAGAAGGAGTACCACAGGGAGCCGATCGTTGCCTGGATAGACGAGGACGAATGCGCGGGCTGCAGGATCTGCATCTCGGTCTGTCCGTACGACGCGATCGAGTTCGATGATGAAAAGGAAGTTGCACGTGTGCAGGAAGCGATCTGCGAAGGCTGCGGTGCTCGTATCGCCGCCTGTCCGTCTGCGACAGCGCAGCAGAGGAACCTTACGGACGACCAACTCTATATGATGGTCTCGGCGGCCCTGGAGGACTGATATGTTCGAACCCAGAATCGTCTGCTTTTTCTGCAAGTGGTGCACGTATGCGGGCGCCGACCTCGCAGGGACCTCACGAAAGCAGTACCCGCCGAACGGTGTGGTGCTGCGCGTGAACTGCAGCGGCCGGGTCGACCCGCAGCACATTCTTTGGGCGTTCCGCGAGGGCGCCGACGGCGTGCTGATCGGTGGATGTCACCCCGGAGACTGTCACTACCAGGATGGCAACTACAACACGATGCGCCGCGTTGCGCTCTTGAAGCCCGTGCTTGAGTCACTCGGCATCGAGAGTGACCGGCTCAGGCTCGATTGGATATCGGCCGCAGAGGGTGACAAGGTTGTCAACGTGATGAGCGAGTTCGTTGAGACCGTGAGAGATCTCGGTCCGATGGAACTTGATCTCACAGACAGGTTGAGTGGCGCCGAGGCTCCGGACGAGGCCAAAGGCGTGAAAGTGTCGACCGCGAAGAAGAAGGCCAAGGCGAAGCGATAACGTAGGCGGCGCGAGGGAAGCGCTTGTGTGTTGGCGCGACTCCCGTCAGAACAACAGGGAGACGATCCAAGATGGCATCTGAGATGGTAACCATCTACGTGATGGGGAAGGCGTACGAGGTCCCTCACGATCTCACCATCATGAAGGCGATGGAGTACGCCGGCTACCGCTTCATCAGAGGGTGCGGATGCAGAGGGGCGTTCTGCGGCGCCTGCGGCACTGTCTATCGCACGAAGGACGACTACCGCCTCAAGGTGGGACTCGCCTGCCAGGAGATGGTGCAGGACGAGATGTACCTCACCGAGATCCCATTCTTCCCGGGCAACAAGGCGACATACAACCTGGATAAGCTCAAGCCCAACTCCGAGACGGTGCTCAAGCTGTACCCAGAGGTGTTCCGCTGTCTGTCCTGTAACACCTGCACGAAGGCGTGTCCGCAGGACATCGAGGTCATGGAGTACATCCAGGCGGCCCTCAGGGGAGACATCGCCAAGGCGGCGGATCTTTCGTTCGACTGCCTGCTCTGCGGTCTCTGCGCGGCGCGGTGCCCGGCTGAGATAGTGCAGTACAATGTTGCTCTTCTCTGCCGTCGCCTCTACTCGAGCAAGATCGCACCTCGCGCGAAGGATCTGGAGAAACGCGTGAAGGAGATGAAAAGAGGTAAGTACGACAAGGAGATTGCGGGTCTGAAATCCATGAAGCGGCGCGGGCTTGCCGAACTCTACGAGGCCAGAGACATCGAGCCGGCAGACTAGGAGGGCGCGAGGTGTACTACACACCAGACATGCAGAAGTCGATGGAGCTCGTCGAGAAGACGCGCAAGGAACGGCAGAAGCAGCAGATGCCTCTCCTCGACGCCGTCGGCAAGGTCGGGCTTCTTGAGAGTCACCACCCGGACTACATCAAGAGGATCTTCAGGAAGCTGAAGGTCGGTCCCTCGAAGAACACGCTGACACCGAAGGAATTCGCTGACGTTCTTGAGGCGCGCAGCATGATCGATCCGGCGAAGTTCGACGTGTCCAAAATCGACTATGACGTGGATGTGCTGATTGTGGGTGGGGGTGGTGCGGGTGCTGCTGCTGCGATCGTAGCTCATGACGCCGGCGCCGACGTGCTTCTCGTCACGAAGCTCAGGGTTGGAGACGCCAACACGGTCATGGCGCAGGGCGGGATCCAGGGTGCCGCCAAGGCGAACGACTCTCCGGCCATTCACTATCTGGACGTGATCGGGGGCGGCTGGTACTTCAACGACCCCGATCTCGTGGAGGCTCTCGTCGGAGATGCGCCGGACGTTCTCGCGTGGCTCGAGAAACTCGGCGTGATGTTCGATAAGGATCCAGACGGGACGATGCTCACGATCCACGGTGGTGGAACGTCGCGGATGCGTATGCACGCGGCGCGCGACTACACCGGCGGCGAGATCATGAAGACCCTGAAGGACGAGGTTCAGAACAGGGACATCCCGTGCATAGAGTTCTCGCCCGCATATGAGCTTCTGACGGATGGAAAGAAGGTCACCGGAGCGGTCCTCTATAATATGGAGACCCGCGAGTATCTCATCGCGCGGGCGAAGACGGTCATTCTGGCAACAGGTGGCGCCGGGCGCCTCCACGTTGACAGCTTCCCGACGACCAATCACTACGGTGCGACGGCGGACGGGCTTGTGCTCGGCTATCGTGCCGGTGTGCCTCTCGTCTTTATGGACACCATCCAGTACCACCCGACCGGCGCCGCCTATCCAGAGCAGCTTCTGGGTCAGCTCGTCACCGAGAAGGTCCGGGGCCTGGGTGGTCAGCTCGTGAACGCGAAGGGCAACAGGTTCGTCTACGAACTCGAGACGCGTGACGTCGAGGCAGCCGCGATCATCAGGGAGTGCGCGGAGAGGAAGAACGGCGTCGAGACTCCGTCCGGGTACTCGGCCGTGTGGCTCGATACGCCGATTATCGAGGATATTCATGGCCCGGGGACGATCAAGAAGCGGCTTCCGGCGATGTACCGCCAGTACCAGCGCTTCGGGATCGACATGAGCAAGACACCGATCCTGATCTACCCGACGCAGCACTATCAGAACGGTGGACTCAAGATCAAGGTGGACACAGAGACACCGGTCAAGAACCTCTACGCGTCGGGCGAAGTGGGGGGCGGCGTCCATGGTCGCAACAGGCTCATGGGGAACTCGCTTCTCGATGTCGTCGTGTTCGGAAAACGCGCGGGAGCCGCTGCGGCAGAGCGGGCGGCAAGCATTAGACGCCCGGGCAAGCTTACGCTCGGGCATCTGAAGAAGTTCCACAAGGAACTGACGGCAAAGAGAGTTGGACGGAACCGTGTGGCGCCTATACTCCTGCCGGAATACCGCAGGCCGGAGAAGGCGAAGAACAAGGTCGACATTCTGGCGTAGGTGGACTGATGATTAAGACGCTCATACTAGGGCTCGGGGATCCGGGTTTCGCCGACGAGCGAATGGGGCTCGATGTGGCCCGCAGTCTTCATGCCACACTCAGGGACCCTAGTATCGACATCATTGAGACCCCGGCCTCCGGTGTAGATCTCGGTGGGCGCCGGACCATCAAAAAGAAGGTCGTGGTCGTGGACTGCGTCCAGGGCGATGACTGGGACGTCGGTGAACTCAGGAGACTCGGACTCGAGGATCTTGAGCTCGTGAACGCCCAGGAGTCTGAGTACGGGACCGAGTACCTGGCCACAGTAGAGATTCCGGGCCTTAATGGTGCAACAATGCCTCAGGAGATATCCGTCTACGCCATAGAGGTGGGGACGGGCACCGAGCGGAGCACCGAGATGCTGGAGATGGCACGCGAGGCTGTCCCCAGACTTGTGGAGCAGATAGTCCGCGAGGAATTCAGTGACAGGATGCCGGAGCGCAGCAGGATCTAGACTCTCGCTTCCGCAGACTGGTGTCGAATGGTCGAACACACAAATCCTACCGATACGGAGCTCGTGAGCAGAGCAAGGGGCGGCGACAATGACGCCTTCGGTCTGCTCGTAGAGCGGCACGAGGCGAATGTCTACGGCCTCTGCATCAAGATGCTCCGAAACCCCGAGGACGCCGAGGACTGCCTTCAGGAAGTTTTCGTTAAAGCCTACAAGGCGCTCCCCTCTTTCCGTGAGGAAGCCAGGTTCTCGACCTGGATCTACCGCATTGCTACGAACGCGTGCCTCATGAGAATCCGGAAGAGGAAGCTCGATACGGTGTCGCTCGACCAGCCACTCGAGCTCGGCGAGGCTGAGATTCCCCGTGAGGTTGCGGACTGGACCAGCGACCCGGCTTCGACGGTCATGAACGAGGAGCTGGGCGGCGTTCTGACCCGGCACATCAACGCCCTTCCCGCAAACAATCGTATCGTCTTCGTGCTCAGGGACGTGCACGGGATCTCGACCGAGGAAACGGCTGACATCCTTGGACTGAGTATCCCCGCCGTGAAGTCCCGCCTTCATCGAGCCAGGCTGTTCCTTCGCGAGAGGCTCGCTCAGTACTACGCATCCGGGGGCGCCGTGGCCTGACACCCGAATGCGGCACATATATAGTGGTGGAGCGTATTCCCGAATCGAAATCTCTGACTCTGAATCGAAACAGGCAGGCCCATTGGAAGCACCACTGACGGGGCCACAGGACAAGGACTACGGAGGATAGATGCACAAGAGAACAAGCAGAAGAGCGATAGTGGCGGTGCTGCTCCTGGTGATTGCAGCAGGTGCAGTTCTCTTCTCGTCATGTGGGACGATGCAGTCTGAGATTATCCCGCGTTCAGTGCTCTTCGGAAACCCGGAGAAGATGCGTGCCCGCATCTCGCCCGACGGCGAGAAGCTTGCCTACATTGCTCCAGTGAACGATGTGCTGAACGTCTGGGTCAGGACCGTCGGCGAAGACGACGACCGCGCCGTCACGAGCGACGAGCACCGAGGCATCTACCGTTACTTCTGGGATCACGACAGCAACCACATCATGTTCCTTCAGGATACGGACGGTGACGAGAACTGGCGCCTCTACTCTGTCGACCTCGACTCCGGTGAGCCGGTCGATTTTACACCGTTCGACGGTATCCAGGTTCGGATCGTCGACCACAGCAAGCACCATCCGAACACGATGCTCATCTCGATGAACAAGCAGGATCCGAGATTGCACGACGTGTATCGCCTGGACCTCGAGACCGGCGACATGGAGATAGTCGCCCGCAACCCGGGCAACATCGTCGGTTGGATGACCGACTTCGATCTCAAGGTGCGCGGGGCCATTGCCGCGACTCCGGACGGTGGAAGCGAGCTTCTGATAAGGGAGACCGAGGACGGCTCCTGGCAGTCGCTGATCCAGTGGGGCATGGAGGACAACTACACGAGTGGTCCCCTGGGCTTCACGAAGGACGGCAACTCCGTCTACCTCATCGACTCACGGAACGTGAACGCCGGCCGACTCATCAAGTACGAGATCGCGACCGGGGAGTATGAGGTGATAGCGGAGGATGAGGCGTACGACGTCGAGGACGTCATGATGAATCCGGACACGTTCGAGATCGAAGCGGTGTCCTTCATGAGAGAGAGGGTCGAGTGGACGCCGCTGAACGATGCGGTGGCCGCGGACTTCGAGGCCATAGCGAAGCTCGACACCGGCGATTGGGGTGTCTACAGCCGCGATGATGCGGACAACACGTGGCTCGTCGCCTTCATCAAGGACAATGGGCCGGTCTCGTACTACAGTTTCGATCGCGAGAGCAAGGAAGCTACGTTCCTCTTCAATCACAGGAACGACCTCGAGAAGTACACGCTTGCTCTGATGGAGCCTGTCTCGTTCACATCGCGCGACGGTCTTACCATCCATGGTTATGCCACGTATCCGCCGGGCGCGGGGCGCACCGGCCTTCCGATGGTCCTGAACGTTCACGGCGGGCCGTGGGCGCGTGACCAGTGGGGATACAATCCGGAGGCGCAGTGGCTGGCCAACCGTGGCTACGTCTGCCTTCAGGTGAACTTCCGAGGATCCACCGGCTACGGCAAGGACTTCCTGAACGCCGGCGACAAGGAGTGGGGCGGCAAGATGCAGGACGACCTCACTGACGCAGTCAACTGGGCGATCGACCAGGGGATCGCTGACCCCGAGCGTGTCGCCATCTACGGAGCATCGTACGGAGGATATGCAGCACTCGCGGGTGCTACCTTCACGCCGGATCTCTACTGCTGCGCCGTGCCGATGATGGGACCGAGCAACCTGATAACATTCATCGAGACGATCCCACCGTACTGGGCCCCGATGATCCAGTCCATGTACAAGCGCGTCGGCAATCCGGAGACTGAGGCCGACTTCCTGATGTCGAGATCGCCGCTGTTCAAGGTGGACGAGATCAAGATCCCGATGCTTGTTGCTCAGGGCGCCAACGATCCGAGGGTCAAGCAGGCCGAGTCGGAGCAGATCGTGCACGCGATGGAGGAGAAGGGACTCGAGGTCAACTACATCCTGTTCGAGGATGAGGGACACGGTTTCGCGAGACCGGAGAACCGTCTCAGGTTCTACAGTGAGGCTGAGGCGTTCCTCGCGAACCACCTGGGTGGGCGCTCAGAGACCGCGGTCGAGGAAGTGCCCGAAGAGGTGCAGGAGTAGAGAAACCGGCACCCGGATTTCAGCTCACAGGAACAGATGAGTATGCATGATCACAAAGAGTGCACAGAGTGTATGCAGTTCCTCGAACTCCTGTCTGACTATCATGATGGGGAACTCGATCTCGCGCTTGTCACCAAGTTCGAGGTGCACATGATTGACTGTGAGCGCTGCCAGGCGGTCGTGAAGACGTTGCGGCAGACCATCGTCTACTACGGGGAAACGCGATGCAAGGCGGTGCCGCAGGAAGTGCACAGCGGGATCATGAATGCAATTCGAGCGTGCATAGACACCAAGGAATAGACGCCCTTTGAGGCGTCGTCGCGGTCGTAGCGACGCACCTCCAGGATGCGTAATGACACTACACGAGACGGGGCCCCTTCCGGGCCCCGTCTCTTCGTCACCCCGCTTGCTAGGCGCCCTTCAGTGTGCTAATCATGTACAGAGTTCGCGGGTCCGCACGCGTAGGTCGACGTGCCGCTCTGTATGGATGAGAGGACGTTCCGCCGATGGGCGGATGTTCCTTTCCCTGGCACATTTCCAACCATCACAGGAGGATGACACAGGTGCCCCCAGCCATGAGAGAGGGAGGACGACTACTGGTCGTCGGAGGTGATGCCGCCGGCATGAGCGCGGCCAGCCGAGCGCGGAGGCTCAGGTCCGACATTGAAATAGTCGTGCTGGAGCGCGGCCGGATAGTCTCGTACAGCGCCTGCTCGCTTCCTTACTACATCTCCGGAGTAGTCGAGAAGCGAGAGGATCTCATTGTCTATGACGCCGACTTCTTCCGACGCGAGCGGCACATCGATGTCCGTCTCGAATCGAACGCTCTTGCTCTCGATCCGAGAGCGAAGACCGTCACCTATGACCACCCGGGCGGCACGGAGACGATTGAGTTCGACGCGCTCGTGATCGGTACGGGAGCGCGGGCAACGATCCCGCCGCTCTCCGGGATGGAGCTTCCGGGTGTCTTCGTGCTGAGGACCGTCCCTGACGGTGATGCCATAAGACAGTTCATCGAGGACCACGCTGTCAAGAACGCCACCGTTCTCGGCGGAGGCTACATCGGACTCGAGATGGCCGAGGCGCTGGTCGAGCGAGGCATCACGGTCACGGTCCTCGAGCTTCTTCCGACACTGCTTTCGAACTACGATCCCGACATGAGCGAGATCGTCAGCCGCGAACTTACGAACAGGGGAGTCACGGTCCGTACGGAGACGAAGGTCGAGGGTTTCGAGACGGGCGCGGGTGACAGCGTCGGGTACGTTGTAGCCTCCGGGCAGCGCCTTCCGACCGAGATGGTCATCGTGTCCGCCGGGGTGAGGCCGAACACGGCGCTCGCGGAGAGTGGCGGGATCGAACTCGGAGAGAGCGGCGCCATCCGCGTCGATGCACGTCAGATCACAAGTGCGCCCTCGGTTCTCGCCGCGGGCGACTGCTCCGAGGCCATGCACATGGTGACGGGGCGACCGACGTGGATTCCGCTCGGGACGACGGCCAACAAGCAGGGCCGGATAGCCGGTGAGAACGCGGTCGGTGGGAGCAGGAAGTTCGCCGGTGTCGCAGGAACCAACGTCACGAAGATCTTCGGCATCGTCGCAGCGCAGACCGGCCTCTCGACGACGGCCGCCGAAGAAACTGGGCTTCTAGTCGACTCGGCCAGGATCAGGGCGCGGTCACGTTCGCACGCGTACCCGGGCGGGGGCGCGATCACCGTCAAGATCATCTTTGAGAAGGAGACTGGGCGCCTGCTCGGTGCGCAGATCATCGGCGCCGAGGGTGCGGCGAAACGGATCGACACGGTCGCGACTGCCATCTATGGGCGCATGACCGTCTCCGATCTGGCCGCGATCGACATGAGCTACGCGCCACCCTTCTCTCCTGTCTGGGACCCGGTGCTTGTGGCGGCGGGGCAGGCCGTGAAGAAACTCGGGAGATGACGCGTCTCTGGGTCATCGAGCACGGTCGCAGGACAGGAACTTGCAGGTTCAAGTACCTTCACCGGCAAGAGTAGAAGAGGAACAGGCGTGCCAGAGAACAAGAAACGA
>DAOVNE010000151.1 GCA_030630395.1 Candidatus Eiseniibacteriota bacterium | reverse complement strand
CAGGAAAGCCAACAATTATATCGGTGCTCAAGGCGATGTCGGGGATAGACGAACGTATCTGCTCCACCAACCTGCGGTAGTGCTCTGCTCCATAGCCCCGTCTCATGGTTTGCAGGATCTGGTCGTCACCTACCTGGACCGGCAGGCTGATATGCTCACAGACCTTGTCCAGGTCAGCGATTGCATCGATGAGTTCCTGTGAGATGTCCTTGGGGTGTGATGTAGCGAATCTGATCCGCTTGAGGCCGGGGACACCGTTGATGATGCCAAGGAGTCCCGCAAACGAGACAGGGCCGTCGCGATAGGAGTTGACGTTCTGTCCGAGAAGCGTGACGTCGCCCATCCCGAGCTGCACGAGTGCCTTCACCTCGGCCAGCACGGTCTCGTGTGGGACGCTGCGTTCTCTCCCCCGCACGTAGGGTACGATGCAGTAGCTGCAGTAGTTGTTACAGCCGCGCATCACGCCGACGAAATCGGAGAGCGATGCTGAGATCGGAGCGGCGCGGACACTGTAGTTCTCACTGCCATCCGGGCGCGTGTCGACGTGTGAGAGGTTGCGATCGACCTCCTCGATGATGTCGGGAATGAGCGCGTAGCGGTCCGTCCCAACGACGAAGTCGAGCCCGCGTACCTCGTTCAGAAGCTCGTCGCCAAGGCGTTGTGCCACGCAGCCGATAACGCCGAGGATCGCGTTCTTGCCGATAAGACCACGGAGATGCCGTAGACGTCCAAGCGCGCGTTGTTCCGCGCGGTCCCGGACGGTGCACGTGTTCACCATGACCACGTCCGCCTGCGTGAGATCCGAGGTCAGCGAGTGCCCAGCCGACACCAGCATCGATCGGATCATCGCAGAGTCGTACTCGTTCATCTGGCAGCCGTATGTTTCGATGAGGATCTTCATCTTGCACTGTCCCGGATCATCGTTCCGCGCGTTCGTCCCCCGTCGACGCTCTCCACCAGCACTCGGACGAAGTGGTTCTTGAGCGACTCCGGACCCGTAAGCTCGACTCTGACATAGCTGTCCGAGAGTCCGGTGAGGAGATTGCCCGTGCTCTGATCCCCCTTCTCAACGAGGATTTCAATCTCGCTTCCGACCAGGGCCGTCCTGAAGGCGAGCGATTTCTGTGCGGAGAGTTCCTTGAGCGTTCGGCTCCTCTCCTTCTTCCTGACACCGGACAGGCTCTCGGTGATTTCAGCGGCCGGTGTTCCACTCCTCGGCGAGTAGGCGAACACATGAAGATATGTGAAGGGCAACCGCTCTATCAGATCGATAGTGGCCGAGAAATCAGCCTCTGTCTCTCCGGGGAATCCCACCATCACATCGGCTCCCAGACCGGCGTGCGGAAGACGGTCCGTGACGCGCCGCACGATCTCCTCGTATTCGGAGGCGCTGTGTCCGCGACGCATCGCAGCCAGGATGTCATCGGATCCGCTCTGTAGCGGTACGTGCAGATGGTCACAGACCGTGTCGAGTTCCACGATTGTGTCGGCAAGCTCAGTCGTGAGTTCCAGGGGCTCGATCGATCCGAGTCGTATCCGATCGAGTCCATCGACGGTCACGAGTTTCCTCAGGAGATGTGAAAGACGCACCCCATCGGAGTCGTACGCGCCTATGTGGACGCCGGTCAGTACGACCTCCCTGTAGCCGTTCTCTGCAAGCGTCCTGGTCTGCGTGAGCACCTCGGCAAGCGGCCTGCTCCGCGAGGGGCCCCGTGCATCCGGAACAGCACAGTAGGAGCATCGCCTGTCGCAGCCTTCCTGTATCTTGAGAAAGGCCCGCGTGTGGCCTCGAAACCGGACGATGTCGAGTGGTTCGAAGTGATCCACGGTAAGCGGTCTAACCACCGTGCGGCTCGGATGTGCCCGCTCTGGCGAGATCGGGCGCTGTGAGAGTTCCGTTTCCCCTTGCTGCGCCTTGAGAGCAAGATGCTCGGCAGCGAGCTGTGGTATGGCAGCCTTGTCGCTGTTGCCCACCACCAGGTCGACCTCGGGCATTTCCGCGAGACGCTCCGGTTCGCGCTGGGCATAGCAGCCCGTCGCGATGAGTACGGCCGAGGGATTGATCCGGGACGCCCGCCGCAGCATCTGCCTTGATCTGTAGTCACTCCGCATCGTCACCGTGCACGTGTTGACCACGTAGACATCGGCCGTCTCCGAGAACGGGACGATATCGAACCCGTCATTCTCCAGGAGTTCGGCGATTCCTTCGCCCTCATACTGATTGAGCTTGCACCCTACCGTCATTACGGCGGCGGTACGATGACTCTCGTCGTGTACGGACATCTGACCTGTCATCCCATCTTTGAAGCACGAACAGGAAACGGGGGGACTCGCTCGAGAGTCCCCCCGTGCAACGGAATAGATGCATCCCCGAACTTGCAGAGGTGTATCCCGGAGGCTCTGTGCCTACTCGGGTTTCTCCTCTGCGGAGTCCTTGTCGGTGTCGACAGGGGCCTCTACCTCTTCTTCGTCGGAGGATTCAGCGGGAGCCTCTGTATCGGCGTCCGCAGCGACCGGCTCTTCCTCGTCGGAGGACTCAGCGGGAGCCTCTGTATCGGCATCCGCAGCGTCTGCCTCGGGGGCCTCTGTATCGGCATCCGTGGCGTCTGCTTCGGGAGCCTCTGTATCGGCATCCGTGGCGTCTGCCTCGGGAGCCTCTGTATCGGCGTCCGCGGCAACTGCCTCTTCCTTGTCGGAAGACTCCGCGTCCGTCTCGGACACGGCCTCATCGCCCTCGGCATCCGTGGCACCCTCGGCGTCATCCTTGACCGTCTCCTCCTCCGGCTCCTCAACTACCTCAGGCTCGAGCAGCTCGGGCCTGACATTGTGAGCCTCCACATACTCCTGGAGAACCTCCTGAGGCTGCTTCTCCATGTACGTCCGAACGGAGAGCACGATCCTCCGGTTGTCAGGTGAGACCTCGATGACTTCGAGGGGAAGATCATCACCCGGCGCGAAACGAGCCTCGATCTGGCTTATCTCGGTAACGGCCAGGTGCGACATCGGGACGAAGCCCTCGACGTCCTGCGGCAGGTCAACCACGATTCCGGACTTGTGGATCCTGCTCACGCTTCCCACGGTCTCGGTGCCTACGGCATAGGCCAAGGCAAGCTCGGGCCACGGATTCTCGATGCACTGCTTAATACCGAGAGAGATCCTGTGGCGGTCCTTGTCGATTCCGAGCACCATGATCTCGACCTTCTGGCCTCTGTGAAGAACCTCACTCGGGTGCTTGATTCGCTTCGTCCATGACATGTCCGAGATGTGGACGAGCCCGTCCATTCCCTCTTCCAGCTGAACGAATGCACCGAAGTCGGTCAGATTGCGAACCCTGCCCTCGATCCTCGTACCGATCGGGTACTTGGCATCGAGATCCTGCCAGGGGTCGTTCTCCGTCCGCTTGAGTGAGAGTGAGACCTTCTCCTCAGGCTTGTTCACATTGAGGACCTTGACTTCAACAATGTCGCCGATCCCGAGAATCTTTGAAGGGTGGCGAATGTGCTGCGTCCAGGACATCTCCGAGATGTGGATGAGTCCCTCCACGCCCTCCTTAAGCTCGATGAACGCGCCGTAGTCCGTGATCGAGACCACCTTGCCGCGCACACGCGAACCGACCGGGAACTCCTTCTCGACGTTCTCCCATGGATACTCGGCAAGCTGCTTGAGACCGAGAGAGATACGCTCACGCTCAGGATCGTAGTTGAGAACCTTGACCGTGAGATCGTCGCCGATCGCCACGAGCTCTGAAGGATGACGAATTCTGCCCCAACTCATGTCGGTGATGTGCAGCAGTCCGTCGATTCCTCCGAGGTCAACGAAGGCGCCGAAGTCGGTGATGTTCTTGACGATGCCCTGACGTATCTGACCAACTTCAAGCTCTGCCAGGAGTGCGGTCTTCTTCTGCAGGCGCTCCTCCTCGAGGACCACGCGTCGCGAGATAACGATATTGCGGCGGCGTTTGTTCACCTTGAGGATGCGGAAGTGCAGCGTCTGTCCCAGGAGCTCTTCCAGATTCGGAATGCGCCTGAGCGCAACCTGGGAGCCCGGCAGAAACGCCTCTACGCCGAACAGGTCGACCTTCAGACCACCCTTGATCCTGCGCTTCGGGATACCCTCGACGATCGACTGCTCGTCGTGCGCATCCTTGATCTTGTCCCAGACCTCGAGGAAGTCGGCCTTGCGCTTGCTGACCTTGACCTCGCCGTCTCTGTCCTCGGTTGCTTCAAGCAGGACACTCACCTCATCGCCTACTGATATCGACGAGGGATCCCTGAACTCATCTAGTGGTATCCGCCCTTCCGACTTGAAGCCGATGTCGACCGTGACCTCGGAGTTCGTAATCGAGAGAACCGTACCCTTCACGAGTTCGCCCTCATCGATAGACCTCAAGGTCGAGTCGTACATCTCGAACATCTGGATGTACTCTTCCTCTGTGTAGCCGAGTTCTTCCAGATCCTCTTCGGACGGGATGGGCATTATCTGTTGCTTGACGGGCTGGGGCTCAGCCTCCGGAGTCTCAGCCGACTCGGTCTCATCCGCGCTGTCTACCGGCTGGTCCGCGGGGGAATCCTGAGCGGCATCCACGCTGTCATCGGGCGCCGGAGCGTCCGTGTCGGCGTCTGCGAGTTCCGAGGCTTCTACGACCGTCTCAGCCGAGTCATCAGCTGAACTGTCGGTCGCGGCCTCCTGCTCTGTCTCTTCGACTGTCTCTTCGACCGTCTCTTCGTTCGTGTCCTTCTCGATGGAAGGCTCAGTGTTAAGTTCGTTGTCTCTGTCTTCGAACATCCTGTGAACTGTCTCCT
>DAOVNE010000064.1 GCA_030630395.1 Candidatus Eiseniibacteriota bacterium | reverse complement strand
GCCGGAGTAGCGCCTGCCGAAGATCGGCTTCCCCTGTGCCAGATCATACACGGTGGCTTCAATGGACATCTCTGAAAGCGTACCCTCGATTTTCCCTTTCACCAGAACTTCCGCGCCGAGCGCCGCCCACTCCTGGAACTTGATCCGCCCCGAGATGCGGTCGTCGGTCTCGGTCTCATCCACGAACTCGGTGTTCGCAACAAGACTGAAGTGGCCGGAATTGGAGAGGTCGAACATCAGAACGTCGCGGACGGCGTCTGGCGACACGATCGTGCCGCCTTCCACTTCGAAGAGCGGAACAGCGATGATCACCTTCTCCCCGAAAGCCTTCGACACGCTGATGTGGACCTGCGCGTGGGCAACCGGTGTGACGCTGAATTGAAGACACAGAAGAAGGGAGATCACGATGCCCGTGCGGAATCGTAGCGTCATTGGGTACGCCTGCCTTTCATCCGGTCGCGATCATTCACCTTCGGTCCGGAACATCGGTCCCGCGCAGGTGATTCATCGATCGAGTTAGTTTCTCGCGACCGTGAAATCTATCGTCACATCGAGATGGTCATCCATATAGTCATCGGGAAGCGGGGGAAAAGGAGCCGAGTCCCGCACCGCAGTCACTGCCGAGTGGTCGACATTCTGGAGCCCAGAAGATCGGCGCACCGTGACCACCTCTATGTCTCCGCTCCGCACGATCCGAAACGAGATCTGTGCGGAGAGCTTCTCGTTGCTTATCAGCCTGGAACTGGGCTGCTTCCAGTTCAATCTAACCTTGCCCTGGATGATAGACAGGTACCAGCTGTAGGGGAAGCGAGAAGCTGTGACGACCGCGCTTGTAGCCGCGGGCTCTTCCGCTACCCTCTCCTCTGGCTTCGTCTCGTCCTCACGAGCCTCGTCCTGCGTTCTCAAACGCTCCGCCAGACGCTCCTCGAGGGTCTTCTCATGTCGTGGCGGCGGAGTAAGCGTCACACGCTTCACTCGTCTGGGCGGGTCGATCGGGATCTGCTCCTCGACGACCGGCTCCTCCTGAACCGGTTCACGGATCTCCTCCTGCACAACCGGCTCGGGTTCCGGCGCAGCTTCGCGTGGGGGTGGGCTCAGCTCGACGAGTTCCACGGTGTAGCTCTCGAGCCCCATCACATCCTCCTCGAGAAGCCCCGGGATGAACGGCACCAGGACCAGGAGGAACACGTGGACGATCGCCGATATGATGAGGAATCGAGACATGCTATTCAGCCGGTTTCGTGGCCATTGCCAGTCTGGAAATGCCTGCGTTTCTTGCGGCATCGAGCACCTGAACGACACGACCGTACTGGATCTCCTCGTCTGCCTTGATGAGAACGGCCGCCGCGGCGTCGGATGCGTGGATGCTCTCGAGCCGCTGCCTCAGATCCTCAATGGTCACGCGCTGGTTCTCGAAGTAGATTCTCTCGTTGCTCGATATCGCTATCGTCACAACGTTCGAGACGTCGATCTTCTGTGGCTTCGCCGTCGGCAGGGTCACATCTATCCCCTGCTCGATCATCGGCGCCACGATGATGAAGATGATGAGGAGCGCCATCATGATGTCGACCAGCGATGTCACGTTGATGTCGCCGATCGGACCCATGTCGTCTTCGCGCTTCCGTCTTCTTCGCACCAAAGCCCCCTTCACTACAAGACTCGCTATCTCGCTCCCATGTTCCGCTCGACCGAGGACATGAACTCGGACGAGAAATTCTCCATCCGGACGGTAATGGTTCGCACGCGATTCATCAGGTAGTTGTATCCGGCGAGCGCCGGGATCGCAACGGCCAGTCCGGCCACAGTCGTTGTCAGCGCGGCCGAGATGCCGGGTGCAACACTGCTTATGCTGGCGCTTCCCGTCACATACATCGCGGTGAAGGCGGTCATGATGCCCCAAACCGTTCCGAAGAGCCCAACGAACGGAGCGCCGCCAACCACGGTCGCGAGAGTGACCAGGTACTTCTTGAGATCCAGAATCTGCTCCGCCACCGCTCTCTCCATACTGCGCTCCAGGCCGTCGATCTGAACGATCGAGAGTCCGCGCCCCGGCGAACCCCCTGCCATGATGAGCGCGAGTTCCGCCAGCCCTGCTTCAAAGACCGTAGCGAGTGGAGATGGGTCGAACCTCCGCCTGTTCGCGTAGTGACTCACCATCCCATCCGGATCCTCCCGGAACCGCTTGAGGAACTTCTCGGACCCGGACTCAGCCTTCTTGAGGGTCAGATGCCTGTGGAGAATGATGGCCCACGAGTAGACTGAGACAACGACGAGAAAGACGACGATCATCTTTCCCAGAGCTCCCGACTGCCCCACCGTGGCTATGAAACCAGTACCCACCCGTGCCTCCTGTCTATTCGATTACGCCGCCGGTCGTCCGGGACTTGTCTTCCGTGTCACCGGTCGTCCGGGACTTGTCCTCCGTGTCACCGGTCGTCCGCAGGTAGTTTCTCCACTCCTCATCGAGCGAGTCCAGGGATTCGCCAAGCTCAAGCTCGATCATCGCATCGACGGGACCGAATAACTCGACCGCTCCCACATACAGGTCGAGTACCGCTCCTTCCCCACGGGTAGCCGCAAGGAAGGCGAAGAATGAACCCGCCGCCGGCTCTGACCTCTGCCTGCTCAAGCGATGGTACGAGGCCGGATCGGTTATATCAGCAAGCGGAGGCAGGTCGCCCGCATCAAGAAGGCCGAGAGCTGTTTGAGCCAACGTCATGCCGCCCCATTCGCCACCCGCATAGAGGGCGAAACCGCTTCGAATCAGAGGACTATGCACCGTGCCATAAGCCCCTGCAGCCAGAACCTTGGAGGTCTCCCGCTTGAGCGCCAGCTCGGAGCCGTCAGTCCATGCCAGATGAACGACATTCGCCCATTCGACACCATGGGCGACCTCTCCGTTGTCGGTCACGCGCCTCTTCGAATCAAGGGACGCATAAAGATAGACGTCTATTCGCGACGGCGTGGCAAGACCGTCCGGGTCTCGGCTGAGAATCTCATCTGCCCTTGCGACGGCCACGGAGGCTGCCTCGCCCGCAGACGCGAGCACATCCGCCCCTATGTCCTGCCTGTGGTGGAGAACTCCCACGGCAGTCCCAGTCTCAACCCAGTCCTCATAGGGGTCGTCGAGGGCGTCGGCGCTTCCCGTCCCCCCTATGCTCATAATAAGAACATAGATAATCGCGAAGAGTACGCCAGTCCTTGTTGCCTGGCGTCTATCGAGTTCGAACACCGGCCCGGCCGCGATTCCGAGAAGCACGAAGAACCAGAGAGAGAAGAGGTCGATCTGTCTTGCGAGACTCCAGACGAATGAGTTGGCTCCCGAACCCAGAAGGACAGCCAGATTGGCGCCGACCGTTGGTGATCCCGTGATTCTCATGAGTCCGGCCATGGCGAGCGCGCCTACACCACCGACGACCGACGCATGGGCGACGGCGCTCAGAACCTCTACGAAACGCGCCCTCCCTCCCATCACCCGCCCCGCGAGCCTGAAGAAGAGCGTCTCTATGAGGACTATCAGTGGTACGCCCAGGACGGCCATGAGGACACTGCCCCCGGCGAACCCGGACTTGATGGTCTCGGGAGTGTGCCCGCTACGGAGGGCCATACTGTGTATGAAGGGGTCCATATACCCGCCCCTCACGGCATAGGTGGCGCTCACAAGGGCACATGCTATGCCGAAGATGACGGGCAGAATCCATCGCGGGCGCTCCCGCAGCCGCTCGAATGTGCGCCTGGGGAATACGAGAACGAGCGTCAGGGCCGCAATGGCATTGATGGGTCTGGATTCGGATGTCTCGCGTTCGTCGTTCATGGGCCGATCTCGCGTCGCCCGACAGGGCGAACGTCTGTATGAGTAAGTCAGGACTGCGGTAGCGTACACACTACTACCCGAGTTCGCGCGGTGTCAAGAGCGGCCACATGGTGCGTTTTCTGCCCTGGAATGTGGCAATCTCGGTGACTCCCGCTCGCTTCAGGTGCTTCACCGCCAGGTCGAAGTCCATCCCCACCTGCCTCGGTGCATGTGCGTCCGAGCCGAGCGTTACAGCCACGCCCCTTTCCACACAGGCCCTAAGGAAACCGATCGCCGGGTAGAGCTCCTGTGCGACTTGACGAAGACCCGAGCTATTCACCTCAATGGCGACATCGTGCTCCACCAGCGCCTCCGCTGCCTCGCGGTACATCTCGTCCACAGGGAGCGTGGTCCGGACACCGTGCTTCTTCACAAGATCCGGGTGGGCCATGATGTCGAACCCACCTTTCTCCACGGCCTCACAGAAGAGCTCGAAGTACCGGACGTACATCTCATCGGGGTTCCTTCCTGCGTAGCTCGATAGCCTCCGACTGTCGTCGAAGCCCCACCCGTCCAGGTAATGCACCGAGCCGTAGACGTAGTCGAACTCATAGGCAGATGCGGCCTCCCACACCTCGTCCATCCGCCCTGGGATATAGTCCATCTCTATCCCGAAGCGTATCGCGATCGACTCGACTGATTGCTGGACATCACGGATGAGTTCAGCGTAGATGGGGAGTTCATCAGGAGCCATGGTGAGACCGTCGTCCCTGATGTGAAAGAGAGGCATGTGGTCCGAGAAACCAATCTCGGCGAGCCCCTTCCGGATCGCCTCCCGGACGTAGTCCTCGGGCTCCCCAATGGCGTGTCCGCAGAGCCGTGTGTGGATGTGGTAATCGACAAGGTGCGAGTAGGAACCGCGATCGAGCTCACGCCCCGACCGCGTCCAATTAAGAGTCCTGCGCTTCGCCGCGCGTCTCAACCTTCCGAGATTCAACTGGCCTCCGCTCTACGGATTACTCGCCCGCCGCCTTCCCCTCCGCGTCCCCGTGTCTCTCATCATGCCGTGCAGCCCCGGCATCGTACCCCATCTTCCTGGCCATCTCGAGTCCGGCCTCCGTGATCCTACGGTAGAGGAAGCTCGGTGGGATGTCGTAGTCGACCGTGGCCATCGGTCGTCTCGTTGCGGAGTGGATCATCTCGCCATGAACGAGAAGCCGATCCCCCGATGCCGTGAGCTGGAAGTAGACAAGCCCTTCGAAGTCCGTCCCCTCGGCAGCCACCTCCGGTGTTCTCTCGCGTGATGCCACGACCTCCACGTAGACACCGGATTCCCTCGCGAATGATCGCGCGAACCAACGGGCCGTGGCGATCGCCACCGAGTCTGATGACGCCCGGAAGAAACCCTCCGAGGCGTCTACCACAACAGGCATCACTGCTACTCGGTCCACGACTTGAGCAACTGGTGCGGTCGACTCAAAGGAGCAGCGCACGACTCCGACCACAATGAGTACCAGACTTAGAACCAGCACAGCCTTGAGCCAGAGCGACTGTGACGACCACCCGCCTGTACGGCGGCCCTGTGTCCCTGTTTTCTCGCTCATCACCTACACCTCACCTTCACCCCACGCCCGGCTGATGAGAGCCGGGTCGGGTGGGGAAGTCATGAGACTAACCACCATCAGTACGACAAGGGAAACAACGACGCCCGGGATGAACCCGTGAATGCCAAACGGCTTCCCTGCGATCATCCACCCGAGCGATACAACGGTGCCCGCGATCATGGAGGAGAGCACGCCTGTTCTGTTCGCCCGCTTCCAGTAGACACCGAGCACGACCGGCCACAGGCAGGCCGAGGCTATCACTGCCCACGCGAACGCGGTAATGACGAGCACAAGTCCGGGCGGACGATAGGCAATGGCGAGCGAGACGAGACCGGCCGCGAGGCTTGCCACTCTCCCCACCATGACATCGCGCTTGTCACTCTGTGCACTGCGCTTTCTGCCTTGTCTCTCCTCCTGGTTCCCGCGGAGATCTCTCGTTATGGCTCCGGAGACGATGATGAGAACCGACGCGAACGTGGACATCCCGGCTGCCATGACTCCCGCCATGAAAATCGCCCCGCCCCATGGATTCAGAACAAGTTGGGCGAGCTTAGGGATAGCCAGATCTGGATTCTCAAGCGCAGGCAGGAGAACGCGGCCGATCGCGCCCGTCATGTACGGGAGTATCGCCATGGCGCCACCAAGGGTCGCAAGAACCACCCCCAGCCTCAGCACGCGCGTACTCTTCATCGAGTAGAAGCGCACCAGGAGCTGCGGCATCCCCCACACGCCGAGACTCACGATAAGGGCGTACGACAGAAGGCCGTTTAAGCCCCACACTCCCGGTGTGGTGACAAGACCCGGATCGATGGCGGCAAGTTGGATATTGGCCGCCGTCAACCCACCCACTCTGGCGAGCGCGGCAAATGCGAGAAGGAAGAGTCCGAACAGCATGATCCACGCCTGGACGAAGCCCGTCCAGACAACGGCGAGGTAGCCGCCGATCGACACGTAGATGAGGATGATCAGACCCGCCACGATGACGGCCGTCGTGTACGGAATCCCCATGAGACCTTCCATGATGCGTCCCATACCTACAAGGACGCTCACGTTGTATACGATCATGAACACGAAGATGATGACGGCCGAGAATATCTCCGCTTCACGCGAGCCGTAACGCTTGCCGATGAAGCCGGGGATGGTCATCGTGTCCAAACGCTTGGTGAACTCCCACAGACGGCGACCGAGCACGATCCAGGCAAGCGTGCATCCGATGAGCACGTTCGACGCGGCTACCCAGAGCGTGGACATCCCGTACTTGTATCCGAAGGCGCCCCCACCGATGATGACCACCGAGCTGAAGTAGGCTGCGACGAAAGAGAAGGCTGTTACCCATGGACCGATCTGCCGCCCTCCGATGTAGAAATCCTCGGCGTTCCGGGTGCGACGCCCCATCCAGATTCCCATCGCGACCAGAACAACGATGTAGGCGGCCAGCACGGTCGTGTAGACGGCCATGTTACTCATCGCCACCTCCCCCGTCATTGTCTCTCCTCGCAGTCACGATGGCCCAGACGATGGCCAGGAGGACAGTCCCGGCAACAACCAGGAGCGCGGCGAAAGTGCCCCATGAGAATCCGAAAGGTCCTCCCATTCTATCCCCCCTCGTAGCTTTGGCCTGCTTCTAGAAGAACCTGTAGTAGGCTTTGACGTACGGCGCCCACTCGAAATCAACCCAACTCACACCGTTACTGCCCTTCGACACAACGGAGATGAACGTGCTCGCCCCGATCGTGAGATGCTCACCGTTGTCCCACGAGAGCCCCGGACAGACGT
>DAOVNE010000187.1 GCA_030630395.1 Candidatus Eiseniibacteriota bacterium | reverse complement strand
CGTTGTAGGACGCTCACAGCGCTGAGCGGCCCAATCCTGCCGGAGACCACCCTGCTACTTGGAGACGTGAACGATCAGTGCTCGCAGCCGTCCGGGCAGAGCAGCCACGAGGCCCTCGTCAAGTTTGGGGAGCGGTCGCGTCAGCATCAGTAGCCCACCGAAGAGCAACGCGTATACCACGCCATGGAGCGCGAGCGGGGCAATACCTGATGGCCGCCAGACAAGGGACGGAATGAGGGCGACCCCCGCGGCGCCAACAACATAGGGGATGTGCCGCATTGGGAATCTGGTCCCGAGCGCTCTCCTTGCCATGATCGTCTCGACGAGCACCGCACTCGTTGCACAGACGCCGGTTCCGACGAGCGCTCCGGCAGCACCCCATCTGGTTACGAGCACGATGTTCACCGCCACATTGAGCACCCCCGTAACGACTCTCACACGCACCACCTTACGGATGCGATGCGTAGCCTGCAGAGCTGTGGTGCTTGCCCCACCCCCGAGGAGCCAGTTGATCGTCATCGGCGCAGCGTAAGCGAGGAGCAGAGGCGCGGCTCCCGCGTACTCGTGGTCATAGATCGCGACGATACACGCCCTCGCGTTTGCCATGAGGAACACGACGAGCGGGATCACGACTGTGCCCGTGAGCACGATGAGGGACTGCCATAGCGAGCCGATGGCCTCAGGTCTGCGCGTCTGCCTTCGGGAGAAGAGCGCCAGTGCGATCCCGGAGAGGCCAACCGTCAACACGGTGCCGACCGCGTGCGTGAGCGAGAACGCCACGTCGTAGAGGGCGATCTCGGTCTGGCCATGCCGGATGATGTTGAGGATGATGACATCAGATTGCTTGCCGAGGCCGAATCCCACCGCGGTGAGCAACCAGGAGCTTGCGGCGAATGACAGGACCGGCCGGAACTCGACCGCGCCGCCATGGTCACCAAGAAGCTTGCCGATGCGCCAGATGTACCCGAGAAGGAGGAGCGCTCCGGTGATGCCGAGCATTACCATGATCTCCCGCACACCCGCGCCCCTGCTCAGCAGGACATACGCAACCGCGACGTTTGCCCCGCGGAAGAAGACAGTGAGGATACCGACGGTGCGTGTTCTGAGAAGTCCGACGAGCACGTTGCTTGCGAAGGACACGAGGCTTTGGCAGACCATGTAGAGGGTGGCGGCGAGAATGAGAGGGGCTATTGCCACGTTCTCGTAGCGCAGGGCAATCCAGTCCCGTCCCAGGATCACAGCTCCCACCAGAATCACGATGAGTCCCAGGCGGATACCGAGAAGCCCCCGGACCAGGGTCGGCGCCTTGTGTGCTCCTGGGGTTGCGGCGAACTCACCGAGGAATCTGTGGAGCGTCTTGTCGATTCCCATCGACGATAGGACGAATACGAGCGTTGCAAGACTGAGAACCGAGGCGTAAGTGCCGTAGTCGGCGGGTGTCAGCATACGTGCCAGCAGCACAGCGAAAGCGTAGGCGAGTCCGAAATCACCGAGATTCGCAGCTGAGTTCCAGAGGTAGCTCGAGAAGAATCTCGGCGTCCGGTCGGTGCCGGCCGAGGTAGCGGGATCTGATCGGCGACGATGCCTCACTCCGTGTCCCTCCCTGGACTGCCCACGGCAACGCGCTCGCAGATCTCAGCGAGCCGCGACGAGGAACTCAGTGCATCGAACCGATCGGCGACGACAGAGTGACCGGCGCTCGCGAGGGCCTTCCGCCGCGTGGGGTCTTCCAGAAGCTGCAGGACCGCTCCGGCGAAGGCCGCAGGCGTGTCGCCGACGAGAAGGTGGGTTCCGTCATCGAGCTCCAGTCCCTCACAGCCCTTTGATGTTGAGACGACCGCAGTTCGCATCGCGAGCGCTTGGATGATCTTCACACGGACGCCACTGCCGATGCGGAGAGGCACGACGAACACCTTGGCGAGGCTGACATACGGGGTGATGTCCTCCACTGTGCCGGCGACATGCGTGCGCTCGTCAGCGAGTCCCTCAATCCATGGGGGGCCGCCTGCACCGACGATCGTCAGCGTCGTCGACGGACGCTCCTTACGGATCAAAGGGAGGATCTCATCAACGAACCACCTAAGGCTGTCCTGGTTCGGCCGCCAACCGAGGTAGGAGACGAAAACAATGTCGCTTGCGAAAGTGGAACTGCCGTCAGTATCCGGGGCAGACACCTTGCTCGCCCTAACCCCGTCGGCGGCATCCCGCATCGAGATGATATCGAGAGCCATGGGGCAGACCTCGACCTTCGCGCCCGGCGCGATCGCCACCAGCTGCTCCGCGTCCTCCCGTGAGAATGCGCACACGGCATCGAACTGCGGCAGACTCCTCTCTTCGAACGAGAGCATCCGTTGCCACTGGAGCCGAGCGTAGACGCGACGTGGCGGTCCAGACTGGAACCTGGCGAAGAGCTCCATGATCATCGACTGCACGTTGTGCGCGAAGAGGATGCAGGGAGCGTCAGTGTTCTCCCGGACGGTCTTGAGCAGAGTAGCACTGTGAATGCTGTTGAACAGGATGATGTCGAACGGTCCCGCCTCAAGCGTTCTCCTGACCATCTCCCGGGCCCTGGCAGAGGCGTAGCGTCTGATGGGCCAGGGGAGCGGGTCCACCACGCTCAGTGCATACCGCAGGAGGCTGTTCGCGGGGACGCTCTCCACCGACGTGACCTGCGCGATCTCCGAGATAGCCGCATCTCCCGTCGGTGCCGGCCCGGACGTGACCTGACAGAGGCAGGTCACCGCGTGTCCGGCTCTCGTCAGCTGCACGACACTGTAGTAGCTCGCGATCTGACCTCCGATCATCCTCGGCTCGGGGAAGCCCTGAGTGATGAAGAGGATCCTCATATCGCCGCCACCTCTCTTGCACTATCGTGCGGTGGTGTGTCGCTCAGATGGGCCGAGACCGCGCGCTTGCCCGTGCGAGCTGCCGAGCGAGAGCCAAGAATATCTGGATGAACCTACAGCACCGTACTCCGGCGGTCAACCAGCATCGACCGCCAGCCTGCGCGCAGATGTGCGGTTTGCAGGGTCTTCGCCGGCGCGACACGCCCCGCCTGCTTGTCATGTCGCCTGAGGAGCGATTCCCGAAAAGCTTGACCTTCCAGGGCGCTCGCCCTACAATTCTACGATACACTTGGCTGGACTGGGGATCGAGGATCACACGGAGCGGAGACCATGAGCGAACATCTTGACGACCACGGGATGGCGAGACTGCTGGCAGATGAGGAACTCAAGCTGGCTCAGTTGAGGGAGCTTGTGGACAGCGCCTGCGAGGAGATCATGGGGGGAAGGCTGGATCGTCAGGAGGCCACGGTTCTCGCGCAGCGCGTCCGTCGTCAGGCCCAGGAGATCATCCCCGACATGATGGACACGTTCGATCTCATCTACCAGAGCAGATTCGAACGCCTGATCTCCCAGTACATCACGATTCGCACCAGCAGGGCCGAAGACTAGCGCTCAGCCTGGAACCGCGCTCATCGATCACTCCTTGGGGCGCGGGACTCTCTGTGATCACGAAGTCACTGGCCGGTCCGGCAGCGCCGGGCCGGAATCTACGACAGGGGAGTGGATGAAGATCTCTGTGCTGGCGAGCGGTAGCTCGGGCAACACACTGGTTGTCTCTTCTGATTCGGACTCGCTCCTGGTGGATGCGGGCATGTCCGCCAAGCGTGTAGAGAGTGCACTTGACGAAGTCGGCGTGGACGTTGGACACCTATCCGCTGTCCTTGTGACTCACGAGCACTCAGACCACATCAGTGGACTGGGGCCGGTGGCAAGACGTTTCGGTCTGCCGGTCTTCGCCACCCAGCGTACACACGAGGCGCTCAAGAACCGTGTCGGTGGGACCATCGATGCGGTCGTGATAGAATCCGGAACGTCGCAGAGGATCGGTGATCTCACTGTTTCAGCCTTCAGCGTGAGCCACGACTGCGCTGACCCTGTTGGGTACACGATCACTGACGGAGACCATCGCGTGGCAATCGTGACCGACCTCGGAACCGTGGGCAGGAGCGTTCGCCACCATCTGTCTCAGGCGGACTGTGTGGTTCTGGAGTTCAATCACGACGAGCGGATGCTCCTGGAAGGTGACTATCCCTGGAGCCTCAAACAGCGCATAATGGCCAACACCGGCCATCTTTCAAATGCGGCTGCGGCAGAGGAACTCACCGCGATGGCAGATGGACCACTCTCGGTGCTGATTCTGG